>CAZNQF010000127.1:1062-5477 GCA_964575125.1 uncultured bacterium | reverse complement strand
CAGACCTCTCCGAATAAATATCTGTTCCTGGATAAAATTTTGGGATGTTGACAACATTCGAAAAAGATGAGCTCAGCGGTATGTTCAATCCCATCCATTTAGGAAGAATTTTGTGAAGATTAAAGCTGGTATTTATCCGGAGATCTTCGCTTGAGCTGTTGCTCCCCAATCGCTGCTGGAGAACATGAAAATCTGCATCCTTTCGGCTATAAATAATGGATGTATTACCAATGTCCGCTAAATAAAACTTGGACTGCATTCTCATAGCGATTCCTCTATCTTTTTTAACACCGCTCAACCTCAGCTCATCGATCCACACCTCACCCGATACAGCTTCATGTGAATTTTTATTTATAACTCCCGATGTAAAAAACTGAATTCTTGATAGCGATGGCTGACCACGGATGGTTATCTTTTTCTTTGTTGGTTCTCCCTGCTCATCTGTAAATATATAGATTCTCTCATCTTCCGTAACAATTAAGGTGTCCGTTGCCCTTATTTTGCTTACACTCTCGGGGTTTTGAACTTTCAGTTTTGTGAGCCAGTTTAGGTCAAGCTCAATCTTATTTCGGTTTAGCTGTTCATCCCACCCCTCAAAAACGGGTTGAGTTATTTCATAAAAATCTTCACCTAATCCAAATTTTAAAAATACATTAACATCTGACCGATCTCCCTCTATCCACTCACTGGACTTACCATACACATACATTTTCATTTTATCGTAAATGAGATAGCTCTTGGCCTTGTCACCGGTCAATGATATGAGATTTTTTTGGGCTGCGGCCTTTGTTTCCACCTGCAGAGAATCAAATTTCAGTACCAAGGACTGCTCCTTCGATTGGATTTCATTGATACGATCGTACTCTCCCCTGACTCCCTTTGGAGGAGTATAGTCTGCGATATCTTCAGTATTAATGACCGCAATAGAAAAAATACTATCATTTTTTGTATAAGAATTTTCTTCTACAGCAGAAACTCCCAGCTCCTGCCACTCATTCCCCACCAGCTCAATTCTCGCAATAAATAGTTTCTCTGATTCATCCGGAATGCCCGACCAAACCAATCTAAGATACCTTATCTCATTCCACTCTATATTAGATACCTTATCAAAATGGCTGAGGGGGATACGATACAATCTCCATCCCGTGGTCACACAAATTTTTTCAGATTCTCCTCCTAGATAAACTGTGTCGGGGTGGTTTGGCTCTAGAGAGACTGTTTTTGAAAAATAATCGTTGGTCTTATCAATGAATCCCGACCTATCTAGATCTTCCGTGTCCGGATACTTTCCACCCTCCTGAATTTGAGTTCCTGTTCCGTTCCCCTCAGTTCCGTTCACCTGTGAATAGTCTGAGCTCCCCTCGGAATAGTTCCAGTTATCATAATTTGGGTCATCCGCAAAAAACCCAGGAACAGGAACGGAGCTGTCAATGTCTTCGTCAACAAGCCCATCATTGTCATTATCAATATAGTCCCAGGGATCTTCATCAATGAATCCATCACCATCGTTATCAATCTCAAAGCACCCTCCCAATCCATCTTCGAGTTCGTCCGGGCATCCGTCCAATCCTATGTCCTCGTTATCTTCAAGAAATCCATTACCCAGTGACAGACCAGCCTCAGGGATATCTTCAGTGTTAAGCGCTCGGTTCCCGTCCCTATCTTCGCTGATCTTTCCCAGATCGACTGTCAGGTTTCCCTCTGTTCCGTTTAACCAAATTTCAAAGAATTTGCTTTGGGTTTGGTCATGGTCTCCGGAGTAAAAGGATGTGGTGATACCTCCCCACAAACTGTCCGGATTCACGGCATCCTGAAAAGGTTTTCTCTCTAGCTTAAGAATTAAGATGTCTGTGGTCTCATTTTGAGCTCTGATGGACGTTGATTGATTTGGCCAGATATCTTTTGTCCGAACCTGACCATATGGATTGTACCAGTTTGTTTTCAAACGATGATTTTGCGAAAACGGAATTTTATTTTCAAAATCTGATAGCGGGGCAGATGACTCCTTCCAATTGCGCCTCTGAATAGGAGGAGATGATGTCCGCTTTGCTCCTTCAAAATCATCAATAAATGCTACTCCATTTGGGTCTCCGGTCTCCTCATTATTTACCGGGTTTGGATTTGGGATAACCTGCGCTATCTCACCCTCCAAAGAATATGTGGTCATTTATTCTGTTTCAATGATAGGAAGTTTGTCCAGCGCACGGGTCAGCCCATCCATCTCCAGCTCAAATCGTCCGTTCAAATCCCAAATAAAATTGCGTGTAGGTTCATATCCCACCTCTACCTTTTCATTTATAACAGATTGATCAAAAAACAGTGCGGTTGCTCCGATAAAGGAATTCTTTCCAAGATCCATTTGAGCTCTGCTCCCGAGAATTACCTTTTTATCAAATGAGACCAGCTCATGCTTATCATAGAGAATCTCAATATTGGCACTTGGGTCCGTGGCCGCCTCTCCCAGGACAATGGTTCCGGTAAAATAATCGATCTGGTAGTCTGTTCCTCTGTTGAGCCTAATACCATTGAGCAATACCTCTTCGCTCCCCTCAACCAGCATGAAACCTAGGCTGATGGATGAACTGGGATTTGAATATTCCGCCTCGATAGTAAACCTGTGGTCCCCCGTGTATTCTGAGCTGATGGTGGATGTATACATTTTACCCTCTCCCAGTGCAGATGATAAACTTTCGTTGGTGTTTCCTCCCTCCAAAGAATCTGCAGTTACAAATGGATGAAATGCGGGAAATAAAAGCTCCCCCGTTGCCATGTTGACAATGTTGGGATTATCCATATCTATAATATCATCGGAAACCGAGCCAGACTCAGACAAGCTGTCCAAACCAAAATGTCTTAAATAGGGCAAACCAATTGGGTCAAGGTGGCTTGGAGGGGTCAACCGCTCGTTGACCAATTTAATTTCAAACCCTTCACGATTTATTTTGGTTGTCCCTAGATAATAAACATTTTTAAACATAAGGTCCCAGGTAGGGTGATTTGGGTGGGGAGACTGAGGCTTTATCATCTTCAAATTTAGCGTTCCCACGGTATCACCAAGAGCGATCCCTGAGCCCATGGTCATGAGCGTGTCATTTGTCTCACGATTTACGATGGTGTAGTGGCACCCAATTATTTCATCCATGCTTCTTGACCTAAGCCTGAAAAATCCCAGATCCTCACTTACAAAATAATCTGTGTCCCGCTCCATTCTTATAAAGTTTCCGTCCTTATTATCATCGGGATACATCTCCGGCTGCTCCGGGTCGATATAGGCAACACCGATATCTGCTGCGGGGTTATTGCTGAGGTCCAATTTATATAGCTCAAAATTTGCGATTTTTGCATTTCCAATAAAATGTAGACCATTTTTCAGTGGGTAAAAACTTGGAATAGAAAATGACTGACCCTGATAGGGAAGCCCCGTTGTGTCAAGGGCTATTGTATCGGAAATGACACCATTTCTAAACCACTCATGAACAAAGAAATACTGGTTTTTTACATACTCATAGTCTTTGATTCGTGTTGTCTGAGCTTCCGAGCCTCCGGAATATCGCTGTTGCTCCTTTTTCGTTTGCTCGATGGACGCAATAGATGTGATATCAATGGGACCGATCTTTGAAATACCCTTTATCACAAACAGTCCCTTGTTTTGTCCGGAAAAGGTAACATACTGTGTTGCGGGCAGAGAGAGTGAGATATTACCAGCCTCCACTTTTTGGATAATATCGTCCTCCTCTCCCTGATAGGAAATACGGATATTGTTCTCCCAATCAAAATCTCGCTCTGAGTCTTGGTCCATCAGTACTGTAATTCTGTCTCTCTCATTTCCCTCAATGTTCAGGTTCTGTCTCTGGTCAAATTCAATGTGTGTAGTTTGTGATTCATTAATACTTGAGCGAACCAGCTCCTTGTCCTGCAGAACGAGATTTCCTGAGATATTTACATTTCCTCTCACCCGCAAAGATGCCCGACCAAATTTGCCGATATCCATTCCAACCACCTCCAAAGAGCGTGTGCCCTTTCTGTAGCTATCCTTTTGCTTATCTTTGATAGCCTTCATTGCGGCAGCATGTAATTTCTTTCTAAAATTGATTTGTACTAATCGATCGAGATACCAGCCCAGGGGTGCTGTATAAGGAATTTTATAGATTCGCTCTTCCAGGGTCTCTGTAAATGTAATGGATGACCAATCAGATGCAACAGATACGGTTGTTATTTCCTTGCCAAATGGTACATCCAAAAATCCACTGGACTGATCAAGAGAATCTCTGAACAAAACAAAGTATATTAACAGTAATGACGATAGCCACTAAACACAGGAAAATTAATTAGAAGATGAGTAAAAAAAAAAAATAAATAATAACAAAAAAAAAGAAAAAAAGAAAAAGACAAAAAAAAAGAAAAAGAAAAACTAT
>CAZNQF010000127.1:0-1052 GCA_964575125.1 uncultured bacterium | reverse complement strand
TAATCCAAAATACAGTGCCCCTTGGTGGAAGGGGTCTACAACAGAGGGTGTGAGCATTTTGAACGCCTGATCACTAAAAGAGGTTGAATCTGTACGGGCGTGAACATCCGCCGGACAGACCCAAATCAAGACCGCTATAAGGATAGCTCTCAGCCGTCCTATAATAAAAACCATTTTTTTTCGATAATGTTTAATTTATTTATGTAATAAAACTATATCGATTAATCTATAAACTACTCCGTTAGTTAGGGGTTTTTTGTATGAGTTCCTTAAGAAGTTTACGAAGATTTCGTATTGCATTCCCACGGTGACTTATTTTGTTTTTTTCTTCTGTTGTTAGCTCTGCCATGGTCTTTTTTAGCTGAGGAATATAAAAAACCGGGTCATATCCGAATCCTTTATCTCCTCTTTTATCTTTAGCTATGATACCTTTTATCTCCCCCTGCGTGTAAAGTTCCCGCTTCCCGTCCACAAAACAGATGACAGTTCTGAACTTTGCACTCCGACCTTCGGGAGGAACCTCTTCCATTTCTTTCAGCAATTTGTTTACATTGTCATCATAGCTTACGCTTTCACCTGCAAAGCGTGATGAGTACACCCCCGGTGCCCCTCCCAGTGCCTCTACCTCCAAACCCGTGTCATCCGCGATCGAGGGAATTTGAGTTATTTTATATACCTCCTCAGCCTTTATTTTTGCGTTCGCACTGAGTGTTGCTCCCGTTTCCTCGATATCTCCTATCTCGGGAAATTGTTCCAAGGTCAAAATCTGGATATTGAGATTCTTTAAGCTGGCCCTTAGCTCTGTTACCTTGTCCTTGTTATGTGTTGCTAAAACTAATTTCAAGTGGCTCTACCTCTTTAAAAGTTTTTCATTTATTTGTCATCTAATTCATGAATGAATAATTCCATACACTTCCGACTAATATTAATTAATAGAATTTACCCTTTTGTATAAACTTCATACCCTGCTAATTTTCATGGCTAATTTTAGAAAAGATTGGTTGGCTTGGTAGCTCAGTCGGTAGAGCAGAGGACTGAAAATCCTTGTGTCG
>CAZNQF010000126.1:0-5576 GCA_964575125.1 uncultured bacterium | reverse complement strand
CGTGCAGGTCCACGGTGTCCCGCTGGTCGGCGGGCGCGGCGCGTGAGAAGTCCAGCAGCCCCTGGACGATCTTTCGGCAGCGCTGAGCGCTCTCCTCGATCTCTCGCACGTACTCCTTGGCCTGCTCGTCCACGGCGACGTCCCGGAGCAGCAGCTGCGCAAAGGCGAGGATTCCGCCCAACGGGGTGTTGATCTCATGGGCGCCGCCGCCCGCCAGGGTCCCCAAGGCCGCCATCTTCACCGGTTGGAGAACCCCAGTTCAATACAACATCATTAAAGTTCACTACCTGCGCTGAAAGATCAACAGGAGGATAAACAAACTCACTTAGGGTTATAACTCCCATATCTAAGTCGTTATTTCCTACGTTAATGGTTGTATAAAATGTTTCTAAGTTACCATAGGCTACTTCCACATCGTAGGCCTGACCGCTAAAAACTCCATTGATGTTAAAATTACCGTTTGGTGCAGTAAGCCCACCAAAATCAGCATATCCACTCAAAGTCACAGAGGCGCCGCTTAAAGGAGTATTTGTTCCAAATTCTACAACCTGTCCATAGACCGCTACAGTTGGAACAGCGCTTAAAGCAAAATCAACGTTAACTGTTTCATCAGAGTTAACGGATACATTTGTTTCAACATCATCGTTATATCCAATTAAATGTGCCGTTACTGTGTACGTACCAGGCTGAACTGATAATGAATAGGAACCATCATTATTTGCATAGGTTTCGTCACCATCATCACTTGATATCATAACATCAGAGACGTTGCCAGTTCCACCATTTAATGTGACCATACCTTCTATGTGGCCCGGTGGCTCTCCAATCTCAAAAAAGTCGATAATACCCTGCAAAGCATCCTCAAGAGAGCTATTACCCCCTAGACCTGCAAGTTCGAACGATGTACCAACTGTTTTATAGTTACCTGGATCATGGGCGACACCACAGTTATAGCCAACCTGATCATTCCTAAATACAGTAAGTGCATTATCATTGGCAGGATCTATTTGGTCTATCCAGTTGTTTTCACCTGTATAGCTCCAATCAAATCCCTCAAGAAATCCCTGCCCAAGAATCTGGGCAAGATCACCAGTTCCATCGCTCTGTGCTACAATCCCAAATTCTGGACCAAAATCATATGCACCCTGGAACTGCGGATCATAATACCACATATCTGAACCTTCCATATATACATTTCCACCTGAAGCAATGTAATCAGTTATTGGAGTTTCACTCCCCACAGGGATTACAGTATTATTTGAATAAATACCTAGTAATACAAAAACTGCATCTGCTCCAATTAAATCATACTCTGTGAGAGAGTTAGTTATCATAACACCGCCAGGATAAATATCAGCCAATGCATTTTGAATGATAGACCCTGTTGGCGTTGGATCCAAATCAACTATAATTAATCCAATTTCCTGGTACTCGATTGTAACGGTTACTGAGTTAGAAGGCTCTGACTCACCACCATCGTACATTGCGGTAACATGATAGGTGTATGTTCCATCAGCCAAGTCATTATCCCAGGCCTCAGTTGGAACTACAAAGTCTATCATACTATTATCACGATACACATTATAACCAAGAAGCTCCCGAGTAATGGGGCTCGATATTTGTGGGTCTGCAGTCGGAATACTTGTTATCTTTGCCAGCACATGTTCATCCAAAAGAGGCTGATCTACAGTCATCAGAATTGACGCATCAGGGTTTGGAGTAGCGGGCATTGGATCCAAGACAATGCTATTTGCAAAATCAGTTGAGATCAATGCACGAATCATAAGATCTGTTACTCCCTGTAAATTACTCCATGACATTCCATCTACCGTGTACCAGGAGTAGGGATCATTTGCAGTTGCATCTCCACCACAATAATAAATATCAGAACCAGGTGATTGACCATCACGATATTGGACACTAAGATAGAACCACTGATTTGCTTCAATCTCTATCCCACCAAAATCGATAAAATACCATGAGCCAGTCTCATCTCCTGTTAGCATCTCTGTTCCACTTGCAATAACATCATTTGCATCTGGACCTGATGCTGAGCCGCCCAAAACATTCCAATCAAAATCTGTAGCACCGGCATCGTAAGACATCTCAAATTTTCCTGTATTCAAAAAGAAATCTTCCGGATAAGTAAAGCCAACCGCTAATTGATTTGTAGATGATGGAGGATCACTGACAAACCAATGATTTTCATATGTTCCATCATCATAAAATAACTCTATAGCATTTGGATCTACAGGAGGATTCCATGTTAAATGTACATTTACCTGCTGATTTACATTTGCCTGTAGGTTATCCGGAGGAAACAAGTCCTCAGTCCACTCCTCTAAATTAATCGTACCAACATCGATGTCATTGCCTCCTATATCCAAAGTTTCACTATAGGACTGATATCCTTCCTTTTGAACTCTAAAGGTATATGAATGGTCACCATAAACATCATTAATACTAAAGTTTCCACTAGGATCTGTAATAGCTCCATAATCAGCATATCCTAACAATGAAACTGTTGCACCCGAGAGACCTCCCGGTGCATCCCAGCCAGTTACATTACCAGACACACTAACTGACGGAAATGATTCTAAGGTAAAATTGACTGTTGTTGTTTGGTCTTCCATTACCTCGACACCGGACTGAGATTCAGTTCCGTAACCCATCAAAGAAGCTGTTACAGTATGTATCCCCATTGGTGCTTCAAAGCTATATCCGCCATTAGCACCAGTTTGCCCTAGAGAAGATCCGTTGAGGTCAATGTTAACGCCTGAGAGCGGACTACCGTCTTGGTCTGTGACTGTACCCTCTAGCGTGCCAAAGATCAAAATAGGCACATTAAACGGGACAATATCTTCTGTTGCAAACTCACCACCGGTTGCAAATATTTCGCCGAAAAGTGATAGCTCATAAAATCCTTCACCCCAGCCACAGCAAATACCATCGCCAAATGCATCATAGATGGTCCAAACATAATCACCAGCTGTCAGCGTAAAGCTTTCATTAACATCACCACCTGCCTCAGTGTACGGCCCACCAGATCCAACCATACCATTTGGACCAACAAGGTCCCACGTGGTCTCACCTGGAAAATCATCCAAACGAATGTGCATATCAAACATAACGACATTGGGATCAAAAAATACATCAATTGTAACTGTGTTGGTTGGCTCTGATTCTCCACCATCATATTGTGCAGTTACATAATAATCATAGGTACCATTTGGAACATTCTCATCTGTATACATTTCATCTAACGCCGTTCCAATAACCTCACTATCACGGTATACATTATAGTATTGAAAATCACGAGTGTTCAAGTCAAGCAGCATATAGTGCTCCGGCTGCCCAAATATTCCATTTGAAATGGGGAGTATTTATGTATCTGAATAGTCTGTTAAGGGTGTCCTGTTGCTTAGAACAATCGGATTATTTCCAATTTCAAGACCTCTACTATCAGCAGAGATTGAACCTTGAATATTCCAGTTGTAGTTCAATCCATAACTAGTTGCCATGGATTCCCATGCAACACCATCCAATGATAACATGTCACTATAGAAAGGAACGGCAGGCCCAGCATCGCAACCTGCAGGAAACTCTCCAGCTGGCTGACTTAAGCTAAACCCTATCCAGAGCTCATCTGATGCATCAATTTGGACTGGCGAATCTAAAACTACTTGGTTCCACTGCTCATTCACAGGATCATTAACTGGTTGTTCATACAATAAGATACCTGCATTTGCACCCATCCATATTTTTAAGGTAAATGCTGTTGAGACTCCGCGAGGGAAAAAGTCAACTGAATTTAAATAATACCCATCATAACCAACGATATCTGAGGCATCCCACTTGGCTGCATAAGACCAGTCACCGCCATTGGTTAGGCCAATACCATCATTATTTTCACCACTATCATAGTTGATAGTAATATCATTTGGATCTTCCGGTGGATCCCAATCTAGATGAACATCAACCTGGGTCTCAGTCTGTTGAGAGTATCCAGATAAATTTGCTGGTGGCCAAAGATCCTCAAAAAGTGCTGTAATATATCCCGGCATAACCAATTCACTTGACAAACCATTTTCATCTGTGACTGTCAAAGAAACGGTATAAACACCTTCATCATACACGTGGGACGGATTTTGCTCAGAACTCGTTGACCCATCACCTAAGTCCCAATCCCAAGAGACGATATCATATCCAGGATCTGTTGTTGATTCATCCATAAAATTTACCGAAAGAGGCGGAAAGCCTGCTGTATTATCTGCTCCAAAGGCAGCAGTAGGCCCGCTAAACGGAATCACGGTTATAAAATCATTTTTTGTTTCTGTATCCATGAGCCCTGTAACATCTGTAACAGTCAAAGACACTGTATACATACCATCGCTCTGATATGCGTGGGTTGGACTCTGCTCTGAACTAGTTCCACCATCACCAAAATCCCATGACCATCCAACTATATCTGAAGAACCCATCTCGGTTGCATCACTAAATGAGACACTCAAAGGAGGATATCCCGAAGTGTTTTCAGCAGTGAAGTCAGCATTAGGTTGACTTACTCCAGTTGGTGTTACTTTCAAAACCAATGATGTAATCGCAGGATTGTTTAATGTAAGACTGTTTTGAGCTGCCATATCCACATCAATCATCATTCCACCAAAAGCATCTTGCAACATAAATGAACCTAAGACACTCCAATTTGTATTATCCCAGGTAAGCTCTATAGTTCCATCGTTATCAAACTGAAGAGAAATACTATATTCGTACTCCACTAGGTCATCAACGGACACACTCAATATTTGAGTAAAATATCTATCACCGCCCCACATCAATGCAGCATCAAATGATGGTGGTGGGGGTGGAGGTGGTGCATAAAAATCATACATTTCATCATAGCCATCTGTTGCGTCAGGTGAAAACCCAAACGTAAGGTCATAACCAAATTCAGGACCGTCTGCACGCAGGACTAAAGAAAAATCGGGATCACCAGGCTCTATATCGACAGCACGGATATAGCCTTCTTTTGTTTCAGTTGATGAACCTGTGTCATCTGTAACTGTCAAAGATACCGTATATTCACCTAAATTTTCATATGTGTGAGTTGGATTTTGTTCTGTACTTGAACCGCCATCGCCAAAATCCCACGACCAGGATGTAAGCTCATATCCGGTGCTCGGAACGGACATATCCGAAAAATTTACCTCTAATGGAGGCATTCCAACGGATGGATCTCCTGAAAAATCTGCACTAATAACCACTGGCTCCATTACATTTATGTAGTCGGTCATAGTTTCTGTTACCGATATACCATTGTCATCTGTTGCCGTTAAGGAGACAGAATAAACTCCTGAACTTTCGTATGTATGTGTTGGACTTTCATCTGCGCTCATAGCACCATCGCCAAAGTCCCATGAATAACCAGATACAGTTGTATCTCCAGCTGTGGTATTATTTGAGAACGCTACGGTCAATGGAGAATATCCAGAAGTGGGATCACCCGAAAATGAAACGTCCGGACCTAGAACAGGAGCTCTCGGTGAAAATTTAAGTTTTACTCTTGAGAATGCTGG
>CAZNQF010000125.1:0-5584 GCA_964575125.1 uncultured bacterium | reverse complement strand
CTTGTGGCATTGATCCTAGTAAAAGCTTAATTGTTGTACAATCTCACGTTTCTCAACATGCAGAGCTTGCATGGGTTCTAAATACATCTGCCTACATGGGTGAGCTTAATAGGATGACACAGTTTAAGGATAAATCAAAAAAACAGAAAAATATTAATGTTGGCTTGTACACCTACCCTGTATTAATGGCTTCAGATATATTATTATATCAAGCGGACCTTGTTCCTGTAGGAGCAGATCAAAAACAACATCTAGAACTAACAAGGGATGTTGCACAGAGATTTAATTCTCAATATTCAGATACATTTACCATACCTGAGCCCTATATCCCTGATATTGGTTCAAGAATTATGAGTCTTCAGGATCCATTTAAAAAAATGTCAATATCTGATTCTAATTTGAATAATTTGATTACGCTTTTGGATCCTCCAGATTTAATTAGAAAAAAATTAAAAAGAGCAGTTACAGATACCGGATCTGATATTCTATATGATCCAGAAAATAGACCGGGCATTACAAATCTATTAAATCTGTTTTCTGGTTTTACTGGCTTAAATATGAAAGAAACAGAATTAACTTTTGCAGGCAAGATGTATTCAGATCTAAAACAAGATGTCGCTGAGGTTGTAATTGAATCTTTGAAACCTATCCAAAAAGAGTATGACCAAATAATGAAAGATAAAACATATTTAAATTCGGTCCTGATAAAGGGAAGAGAAAAGGCACAAAGTTTAGCATTCAAAACCCTTAGAAAAGTGTACAAAAAAATTGGATTTGTACCTATTAAGTTTTAAATATAATGTATAAAGTACAACTAGAGCAATTTGAAGGGCCTCTTGATTTACTCCTATTTTTTATAAAACGGGATGAATTAGATATCTATGATATCCCTATATCAAAAATTACGTTAGATTATATGGAATCTATTCAATCTGTCAATAATATAAACATTTCCTTGGCAGGCGATTTTATTCATATGGCTGCTACATTAATGAGAATAAAATCAAAAATGATGATTCCAGCAACTGCAAAAGAAGACCATGAAGATATTGACGATCCAAGGTTGCCACTGGTAAGACAACTATTAGAATATCAAAAATTTCGTGAAGCGGCGCAATCGTTAAATTCATTAGCTGAAGTTCGAAGCCGTTATTTTGCACGTGGAAAATTTAAGAATATCCCCTCGATAGAGGAAGACCCAAGTGTTTTTGTAAGGGATGTTTCAATATTTGATATTGCAAAATATTTTAAAACTGCTATGGATAGTAGGCCGGTCATAAGTCAATATGAACTTCAAAGAGAGCAAATTAGTATGGAAGATCAAAAAGCAAAGTTATTTGCGTATGTAGATGGAGATGGCTCATTAATGTTTTCTTCACTAATGAAACGATTAAATAACAAAATCGAAATAATTATAACATTTTTAGCTATACTAGACTTAATCAGAGAGTCAAAAATTTTGGTTATTCAAAATAAATTATTTAGTGATCTAGAGATTCAGGTAATAACTGAAAAAAATTAATGTCAATATCATATCAAGAAGAAGTATTTATTATTGAAGCATTATTGTTTGCAACTCCACATCCTTTAACACAAAAACAAATCAATCAGATTTTTGAGTCAGACCCACCTGACTTGAACAACGTGATTTCTAAGTTAAGGGAAAAATACAATAAAGAAAACCATTCTTTTGAGATTCAAGCTATAGCAGGTGGTTATCAACTGAATTCCCTACCGGAGTATGATATTTGGGTACGAAGATTATTAAATAAAACTGGGAAACTTTACCTCAGTACAGCTGGCTTGGAATCTTTGGCGATCATTGCATACAAACAACCCATAAATCGATTTGAGATCGAATCAATACGTGGGGTTGATTGTACAGGAGTATTAAAAACATTATTAAATAAAAAACTGATTTGTATTAGAGGACGTGATGATGGTCCTGGGCGACCCTTATTATATGGAACAACTGAAAATTTTTTGGAGGCGTTTGGTCTAGGTAAGATTTCTGAAATGCCTAAATTAAAAGAAATAGTTGAATTGACTCAGAGTGAAGAAATTGAAAATGAAATGCAAGTTGACATATTTTTAGATGAATCAGATGAAAAGGAAAACTAAAATATTAGAAAATGAGATTAAATAAATATTTAGCTCATGCCGGTGTGGGCTCAAGGCGAAAATCTGATGCTTTAATTCAACAGGCAACAACTTTTGTTAATGGTCAACTGATTACTGACCCTGCATATTCTGTCTCTGAAAACGATATCATCATTTTTGATGGTAAAAAATTATCAATTTCCAAGACTACCCAAGTAATCCTGTTCAATAAACCCCTAAAGGTTGTGACAACTACTCAAGATCCTCAAGGTAGGAAAACTGTTCTTGATTTTATTCATTTTAAAGAAAGAATATTCCCTGTTGGTAGATTAGATCGTCTTACCTCAGGTCTATTATTATTAACAAATGATGGTGAATTATCTAATAATTTGCTTCATCCTAAGTTCCGTGTGCCAAGGATTTATAAAGCAGAAATTGAAGGAATATTAGATAGTAAAACCATTAATAAAATTTTGAAAGGAATTTTTATTGGAGAAGGAGAATTTGGTCGTGCTGAAATTTTAAGGCAGAGAAAAAATAAAAAACGTAATACAGTTGAGTTAAGACTTTTTACTGGTAAAAAAAGAGAAATAAGAAGAATTTTTTCGTTTTTAAAAATTCGTATATTTAGTTTAAAGAGAATTCAATATGGTCCTGTAAAATTAGGTAAACTTCCAATAGGAGAGTGGAGATTTCTTAATGAAAAAGAAATGAATGAATTATATAATTGGAGAAAAAATGTATAAAGTCCTCTGTTTTCTATTTTGTCTTAATTATTGATATTAATAATGGATAAAAATATAACAATATCTGATAAAAAAGAGATGGTAACCTTTTTGAAATCTTTAAAAATTAATTTTATTTCCGATGGATGTACAAAAAATATTACTCTTAATAATAAAGATATAACAAATGAGATTAGGGAGCCATACGTTACTGCAAAAGTGAGTGAAGTTAGCGCAATCCCTTCTGTCAGAGAATCGATGGTTTCTCTCCAACGAAAATTAGCGCAAGGAGAAAACTGTATTGTTGAGGGAAGAGATATAGGAACTGTAGTATTTCCCAATGCAGATTTAAAATTTTTTATGATAGCAGATGATAAAATCCGAGCTGAACGTCGGAGAATGGATTTATTGGCGTTAGGACGAATAGAAGAATTGGAAGATTTGGAAACGGAGATAAAAATTCGAGATGAAAAAGACTCATCCAGAAATTTGTCACCTCTGAAAAGAGCAAAGGAGTCAGTTCTTATTGATACATCAAGATTAGATTTTCAAGAACAAGTTGAATTGATTATTAGTAAAATTAAACAAAAACAAAAGGAAAAACGCATAAATGATTGAAAATGAATTAGAATAAAATGCAGTTGAAGAGGCTTCTGAGATAGATTTGGAAGAAGTCAGTACTGAAACCGAAGTAAATACGGAAGAAACAGTACCAACTCTAGATTATTTGTCCCCGGAAATATTCCAGGGAGTTAAAGTTTATAATATTGAAGACTTAAATAAAGAGCAAGTAGTAGAAGAAATACCTGAAGAAATCCAATCTCTTTATTTAGATACACTGTCCGATATAGAAGAACAGGAATTAGTTGTGGGTAGGGTAATTGGGATGAATGAAAATGATATTATTTTAGATATTGGTTTCAAATCAGAAGGTTTAATCTCACGCTCTGAATTCCCAAAAGATAAATTGCCTCTAATAGGTGAAACAGTCGAAGTTTTTTTAGAAACGCTTGAGAATAGATATGGGAATATGGTATTATCAAAAACCAAAGCAGATTTTCTAAAATGTTGGAAAAAATTGCAATCAACTTTTGATAATGGAGATATTATAACTGTTAAAATACTCAGAAGAATTAAAGGTGGCATGGTTGTTGATATTGGTGAAATTGAGGCATTTTTACCCGGTTCTCAAATCGATATTCGTCCCGTACGTGATTTTGATTCTTATCTAGATAAAGAATTGGAAGTTAAAATCGTCAAATTTAGCGAGATGAGGAAAAATATTGTTGTATCTAGAAAAGCAATTTTAGAAGATGAATTAAAGGAACAAAGAGATCATCTTTTTGACCAAATTAATATTGGAGATATTATTGAAGGTCAAGTAAAAAACATTACAGATTTTGGTGTATTTATTGATCTCGGAGGAGTTGATGGGCTGCTTCACATAACTGATATATCTTGGGGACGGGTAAATCACCCAACTGAGATTGTATCATTGGATGAAAAACTTACAGTAAAGGTCATAGATTTTGACAAAGATAAAAGACGAATTTCGTTAGGCTTGAAACAGTTAACCACACATCCTTGGGAAAATGTCAAAGAAAAATATCCTATTGGTTCTGCGGTTAAAGGCAAGATTGTTAGCATGACAAATTATGGTGCTTTTATTGAAATTGAATCTGGAGTGGAAGGATTAATTCATGTTTCCGAAATTTCATGGACAAAGCACATCAAGAATCCATCTGAATATTATAAAATGGGTGATGAGGTAGAGGCCCAAGTCTTAACTATTGATACAGATGATAGAAAAATCAGTTTAGGTGTAAAACAGTTAGAACCAGATCCTTGGGATACTATTGAAGAAAAATACATTATTGGTACACTTCAAAAGGGAAAGGTTATGAACCTAACCCAGTTTGGTGCTTTTGTAGAGTTAGCTGAAGGTATTGATGGTCTAATTCATGTCTCAGATCTTTCTTGGACAAAAGTAGTTAGACATCCTAAGGAGATATTAGAAAAAAAACAGGAAGTAGAAATTCGTGTTTTGGAAGTCTCGAGAGAAAACCGTAGAATATCACTTGGGCTAAAACAAGTAGATGATGATCCTTGGGGAGAACTAATAAAACATTTTGAAACTGGAAATGAGGTCGTTGGAACCATTATCCGTATTTTGGATAAAGGGATTATTGTTCAGCTTGAACATGAGGTTGAGGGAATAATTCCCTTTAGTAGAAAGAATAAAAAGAATAAAAAATCAATCATGGATCAATATAAACAAGGAGATGAAATCACAGGGGTTGTGATGGAAGTTAAGCCAGAAGATAAAAAAATAATCCTAATACTTGATGACTTGAATGATAATGAGGACGATGGAAAAGATGCTATAAAGGAATATATGAATTCTCAGGAAAAACCAGCTGGAGAAAAAATAGAAATACCAGATTCAATGGAAAGTTCTGAGTAGTAAACTAATTAGTCCATAATCATAGAGAAAGTGATTTTTGAGTAAAGACTCAATATTCAAACCAATAAAATTTAGTAACTATTATTTATATTTTGGATCAATTGGATTGGGTTTTTTCTTATGGTTATTTGTAATTAGCGGTGAAATATATTCAGGAGTAATGGAAATCCCTCTGGAGGTCAGAAATATAAGTGCAAAAAAAACACTTAAAGAGGAAGTTCCGAGTGCACTTCAAGTTAGATTCTCAGGTTCCGGACATGAATTGTTAAAAGCATACCTTTTAAAAGATTTTTTT
>CAZNQF010000124.1:0-5629 GCA_964575125.1 uncultured bacterium | reverse complement strand
AATATCAGTTAATACCTTATAATTCATTCCCCAATCTTCAGCAAATTTTGATATTTGTTCAGGAGATCCAGAGGTTAAAGTAATACCTAAGACTTTGAATCCTTTCTCCTGATATTTCTCCTGGAGTCTATTTAAATCGGGGATTTCCATTTTACATGGACCACACCAAGTTGCCCAGAAATTTAGAAGAATTACGTTACCCTTAAGCTCACTTAATGTTACCCAGTCTCCTTCCAATGATGCTAAAGTAAAATCTGGTGCTTTGACAGAATTGGAAGGATGGTGCTTTTTCCTTACATCACTAAGTTTATTTGTAGCAGTTCTTTTTTCACATGAGCCTAAGAGTAAGAAAAAAAATATAAAGAAATTAATAACTAATTTCATATTCTAGAGTGCCTTATCTAAGAAACTAATAAATTCATCTAGGTCACGAGTCATACCTGGAAACTCCGCTATTACTTTATCGTCAGGTGTCAAAAGTACATAATAAGGAAGTGCTGAGGTTCCAAATCGGTCAATTTCATATTGTTGTTTTTCACGGAAATTTTCTCCTCCATCTGTAATTAACTGAACTAAAATAAATTTATCAAATCGTTTTTTGACTTCAGGTTTTGTAAACATATTTGATTCCATCCACCTGCAATTGGTGCATGTATATCCCGTAAAATCTATAAAAATAGGATTACCAGATTCCTGAGCTTTTTTAAATCCTTCTTCCAAAGATTGTACCCAATGATTTTCTTCATTTGAATCTTTCGATTCTATATCGACAAATGAGTGTAGCTTAGGAGGAAGATATGAAATAATCAGTCCGTGAATAGGTCGTCCGAATAAACCACTGCTTAAATATAATCCCATTGTTAAAAAAAACATTGAAATCATTAATCTAGGAACTGAAATAAATTCTAATTGATTATCATGAGGTAATCTAATTTTACCCAATATGTAAATTCCTGTAAATATAGAAATAATTGTCCAAGCTGCCAAAACAGATGTATAAGTAAAAATTCCCCAAGACCACACCAAATCCATGTTACTAAGAAATTTAAATGCTGCAGCTAATTCTAAAAAACCCATAACAACCTTAACAGAGTTAAGCCACCCTCCGGATTGAGGCATTTTTGCCAAATATTGCGGAAATAATGCTAAAAAGAAAAATGGTGTGGCAAAGGCTGTACTAAAAACAATCATTCCAAACAAAGGCCAAAACCACTGACCCTGTGAAGCAGCAACTAATAACAAACCTACAAATTGAACTGTACAAGTAAAAGAAGTTAATGTAAAAGTGAAAGCCATAAATAGTGTTCCAACATATCCACCCCTGCCTTCTTGTTTTAAAGAAAATTTTCGTAATGATTCAGGAAGTTGAATTTCATACATTCCAAAAAGTGAAAATGCAAAATAAATAAATAATACACCTATAAATAAATTAACCCATGGATTTGCAGCTAATTGATTGGCACCTGACGCACCTAAAGTAGCTGCAAGGATCAACCCTAAGACGCTGAATGTTCCAATAATTCCAATTGTGTAGGTAATCGCCTGTTTAAAGGCATTTGTACCCTTTTTTTCTCCCTGATGGGTGAAGAACGATACAGTTATAGGAATCATCGGAAATACACAGGGAGTTAGTAGCGCTAGAAAGCCCATAGATAAGGATAATAAGATAAAAGATAAAATTCCTTCTCTTATCGCGGTGTCCAATATATTATCACCAGCTAATGAATCTGATACATTTTCAATAAGCGATATTCTATCAGATCTGGGAACACCAGACTGAATTGATAGGGGGATTTGTAAATCAACAGATTTAGGTAGCAAACAAAGTCGTGCATTACATATTTGATAAATAAATGAAACTGCAATCTCTTTTTTACCTGGCTGTACATCTTCTCCCAATAAAACAGGTAATATAAAATTAACAGACTCCTCATGGTAGAGGATATCCATCTCAAACCCATCGACAAATTTAATAATTGGTGGAGGTTCTTTTACTCTACCTGTTTTTACAATTTTGACATCGTTACACATTATTTTGGTTGAGACTGGACCATCTGGAATATTGTGAACTCCCCAGATATGCCATCCTTCTTCCATCGCTACATGAAAAACTAAATTTAATACCTCTCCTGCTCTAGCTTCAGAATCTGCAGTTCCAGATATTTTTATAGGATTTAATTTCTTCGCTTGTAGACTGAAGATTAACAAAAAAAATAAAGTGAATTTTAAGTTATGTATCAATATTTTCATTCTTTTATTGAATAAATGCTTTACCAATTTAATAGATTAGTTATTTTATTTCCATTAACTCAACATCAAATATCAAAGTTGCATCAGGCGGGATAACACGTCCAGCTCCTCGTTTACCATAACCTAGATCAGGTGGAATAATTAGTTTTGCTTTTGTACCTACATTCAACAATGAAACGCCTTCATCCCATCCTTTAATTACCTGTCCCTTACCCAAAACAAAATCTAAAGGTTTATTTCGATCAAGGGATGAATCAAATTTTGAACCATCAACCAAAAATCCTGAATAATGAACAGATACAGTATCACCCGGTTGAGGTTTTTCTCCATCACCTTCATGCAATATTAGATATTTTATTCCTGATTCTGTTTCCAGAGCTCCTTCCGCTAAACTTTGAAGTTCTTTTTTCTGATCTTCAATTTTTTTTCTTTCGTTTTCAAGGCCCTTGGTTGAGAACTCAAGTTGTTTATCTTTGAACACTTGGGGAGCATCAAATAATTCAGCACTACTTCCTTTACGATCAATGATAATTTTCTCGATTACATCATTTAGTTCTATACTATTTACAACTGACTGCCCTGAAACAACATGACCAAATACCGTATGCTTTCCATCAAGCCATGGTGTCGCTTTATGTGTGATAAAAAATTGACTTCCATTTGTGCCAGGACCTGAGTTGGCCATAGATAGTATTCCTGCTCCAGAATGTGTTAGCTCGGGGTGGATTTCATCAGGGAATTTATATCCTGGTCCGCCACTTCCTGTACCCTTTGGATCACCACCTTGAATCATAAAATCATTTATGACCCTGTGGAATTTTATTCCATCATAATAGGGCACTCCCATTGCCTTTGCTGAATTATCTATGTTTCCTTCAGCTAATCCTACAAAATTTGCTACGGTCATTGGAGTTTTCTCAAATTCTAAAAACAGAACAATTTCTCCCTTTGAGGTTTCTATCTTTGCATGCATTGTACTTTTATCCTTTATTTCATCTTGATTTTTTTTACCAGAGCTACTACTATTATCATTCACAGAATCACTTTGATTCTCCTTCTTTGAACAGCCTATTATCAATGTTATTCCTAACAAAATCATACCAATGTTTCGAATCATCAATTTCTCCTATTTATAAGTTATTTTTTTCCAGTTCTACCACGGTTTGACAAGGGAATACCATTTTTACACTGCGGGCAGTCCTCATGTTCCCATGAATACATTTTTTCAGTATGAAGAGGAAAATATGGATATTTAAAATTTATCCCTCTATTTGTGCGGTCAAACATAACAGAAATTCCAATTATGTTCCCCTTGAAAATTTTTACCAATTCAATAAGTTCAAAAATAGAACCACCGGTTGTAACTACATCATCAACTAGTAAAACTCTTTGTCCCTCATTTATTGAGAAGCCTCTTCTGAATTTCATATTACCATTCACACGCTCAGAAAATATTCCTTTTGTATTTAGTTGTTTTCCAATTTCATATGCTAAAATTATTCCACCCGTCGCTGCCCCAACCACAACCTCTATATTTTTTTGTATAAATTCTTGGGAAATTGATTCACATAAACTTGAAACAGCATCGGGTTGAGATAATAAATTAAATTTTTCAAAATATTTATTACTATGACGACCACTCGTTAATAAAAAATGTCCTTCTAAAAGTGTCCCTGTAGATGTAAACTGTGAAATAATTTTATTTTCAGGCATTTATACAATCCATTATTTTATTTCGATAATCTAAAGCTGTCTCTCTAATAGTGGTCTGTGATTTATCTCCTGCTGCAATGATTCCACGAGAAACTGAGATAAGAGCAACACCCTTATCATTTCCATATCTAACACTTTTTGCTAGATCACCTCCTTGAGCACCAACTCCGGGGATAAGAAATGGGATACCACGAGTCAAACGACGGATATGTTCTATATCCTTACAATTTGTTGCACCCACAACTAACCCAATATTATTTAATTTATTAAGTTCTAAGGATTTTTTAGCAACCAACTCATACATATGATCTTTACCGCTTAAACTATTTTGAAAATCCTTTGAAGAGGGATTTGACGTTTTGCATAAAACAAAAACACCTTTTTCCTTTTGTTTTATAAATGGAGCTATTGCATCCTTGCCCATGTATGGATTAACTGTAACGGCATCAAATCCGAAATGATCAAAAATAGATTTGGCATATTGTTCTGCAGTATTTCCGATATCTCCTCTTTTACCATCAGCGATCGTAATAATTTTATCATTTATATAATCTAATGTGCCTTCTAACCAAGCAAATCCTTTGCTTCCCCACCGTTCATAAAAAGCAAGGTTTGGTTTAAAAGCTGCAACTAGATCAAAAGTAGCATCAATCACTTTTTTGGAATGATCAATACATTTGGATATGGAATCTGGTTGATCAATTAATTCTGGAGATATATCTAGCCCCACACATAAATGTGAAGAACTATTTTCGATATGGGCAATTAATCGATTATTAAATGAATTCATATTTTAAATATACTTAATTATTAAAAAAAAATGATATATGAGATTTGAATTATAATCATTCAAACTCATTCTATGATGATGTAATTTTAAGTGTGGCACAACTTTCATTAACAACAAAATTAAACACTAAATCAAGGATAATAGCTTCAAGCGGTGTCTTTCAAATTGAACTACTTGAACATGTAGGAAAAAATGATTATAAACCGCTTTTCTCTATTTCTGAACATTTGGCAAAGGAGTACGGTGAAAAAGCAATTTTAACTAAGGCTACTATCCAAAAATACTTTAATAAGTCAGGATCTCTTCCCTTTATTGCAAGATATAGAGGAGAAATTATCGGATACATCATTGGTATCATACTCGAAGAATTGAGTAGGGAACCCTGGGCGAGAACCGATGAAAATTTTGGAAAGGGAAATACTCTATATACATATGCATTTGTTGTCATGTCTCAATATAAGGGATGTGGGTACGCAAAAATGTTAAAACGTGTTTATTTAAATTGGGCAAAGAAAAGGGAGCATGTTCGATATATAACTGGTCATGTAAAATTAGGCGTTTCTTCAAAATTTACTGGTGATATAAAAATAATAAATCGGGTTGATAATTGGCAAGAAACAGGTAAAACTTTTGAATATTATCGACGGGATCTTGATCCTGATCAGGTATATATCATAAAAAGAGATCCTCCGATCTCTGCAAGGGTATAATTAACTGTTAACGGACCTGAATATTATTTATCTCTTCTATCCTTACTATCTCTTCTCTCTACATTCTCTCGCTTATTTGGAAGTAGTAATGATTTTTTTTTCATTATAGCCTTTTCTATTCTATCGTGTCCTCTTTACTTCATTTTTATATCCATTTTTAATTTAA
>CAZNQF010000123.1:5156-5638 GCA_964575125.1 uncultured bacterium | reverse complement strand
TCAAGATTGAAGGGCTGAAATCAATTGTAAATGATTTAGATGATAGAATCGATCGGGCTATGGAAATAATTAAAATATTTTTTAGTCAGTTATCTAGCGAATACGGCAATAGATATTCTGAGGATTCTCCATACATTGAAAAAATAACTATAAATGATCTCTGGGAGGAATATAGAAATCTTCCTAAAGAAATAAGCGAAGTAAAAAACTCATATAAAAAATGTCAAATTTCTTTAAAAAGATTATACGATATAATAGAAAAATGGAACCTAGATAAAGAAGTAATTGCAGAATTACTGCTTAGTACAAAACAGAAATTGGATATAATTACTGAATCTATGGATGTGTTCAACTCCCTGACAGAGAGTCAGAGTGAAGCTTATGTTTATTGGCAAGAAGGCGCATTCCGTAGTCAATACTAAAAAAATGATGCAAAACTAGAAGTATTAATTGCAGAATCTATTAAATTTGTTAATAATTCA
>CAZNQF010000123.1:2829-5146 GCA_964575125.1 uncultured bacterium | reverse complement strand
AGAAGTATCAATACACTCTTCACCAATAGAAACTGGAATTGTTTTGTCTAAATATTTATTTCCAAAAATTGACTCTATCATTTTAACGTCTGCTACATTAAAGGTCGATGAATCATTTGAATATTTTCTTAACAGATCAGGGATAGGAAAATTAAAAGATAAAAATATTCAATACGCTACATGTTCAAGCCCATTTTTCTATTCAGATCAAGTCTCATATCATCAGTACTCAGGGGATAAGTCCCTTTCTGAAAATCCTATGGCAATTGCAGAGGTTATCTTTAAATGTTATAAAAAATTAAATCAAAAGATTTTAGTTTTATTTACAGCATATAGCTCACTCTCAAAAGTGACATACTGTTTGAGCACTCTTAGGGGAGGAAAAGAGCTTCCAGTTTTTTCTCAAACACAGCGCTCATCAAGGTATGCTCTTATAGAAGGAATGGCACAGTCTAAAAATGGTATTTTAATGGGAACAAGTTCTTTTTGGGAGGGGATAGATTTATCTGGTGAAATGCTAGAGATTTTAATTATTACCAAACTTCCCTTTCAAGTTCCTTCGGATCCAATAGTAAAAGCATACAGCGAATCTCTTGCTCAAAATAATGTAAATTCATTTTTAGAGTTTACAGTACCCGAATGTATTCTTAAATATCGTCAAGGATTTGGTCGTTTGATAAGAACATCATATGACCAAGGGATATTTATTAATTTAGATAATAGAATTGTTACAAAAAGATATGGAAAACAATTTCAAGATGCAATTCCTGTTAATATGAAAATGTTTTCCACTTTAGATAGTTTAATTCTTTGATTTTATTAAAGATACCATATGTTAAGATGTATCAATTATTATATTATGATTAATCATTGCTTAACCCTTTGGTTATCAATAATACGTAGCAGTAATTTTCTCGCTCATTTTTTATAGATATATCATATTAAGCTGAACAATGGATATTTTAAAAACACTAAACATTAATAAAATTAATTCCGGAGCCTGTGTTGGCGGTGAGGATTGGATTGATACATCAGGAGGAATCGAAAACGTTTCATATAATCCTGCTACTGAGGAGCCTATTGCAACAGTTATAGAATCTAATGAATCTCACTATGAAAGAATCATAAATGCTGCTCATGAATCATATTTACATTGGAGAACTGTGCCTGCTCCAGTAAGAGGTCAGCTGGTTAGAGAAATGGGTGATTCTCTAAGAAGATACAAAGATGTGTTAGGGAGTCTTGTATCATTGGAAATGGGTAAAATTAAGCAGGAGGGTGATGGAGAAGTACAGGAAATGATTGATATAGCTGAATTCTCTGTAGGGCAATCAAGAATGCTATATGGAAAAACAATGCATTCTGAACGAAAAAATCATAGAATGTATGAGCAATGGCATCCACTTGGTGCTATAGGTGTAATATCAGCTTTTAATTTTCCTGTTGCTGTATGGGCATGGAACGCATTTATTGCAGCGATAGCTGGTGATACGATTGTGTGGAAGCCATCAAGCAGTACACCTCTCACTGCAGTAGCAGTTCAGAATATTTGCAATGATGTTCTCAAAAAAAACGGATATAAAGGTATATTTAATTTGATAATTGGAAAGGGTTCCACAATTGGTGAAAAAATAATACGTGACAAACGCTTACCTATGATTTCTTTTACCGGTTCTACTAAAATGGGCAGGAGAGTAGCTGAAGTTGTTTCAAAACGATTTGGAAAAACTATCCTTGAGTTGGGTGGTAATAATGCTATAATAGTTGATAGAAGTGCTGACATGGAATTAGTGGTCCCTGCAATAGCATTTGGAGCTGTTGGTACTGCCGGACAAAGGTGCACATCAACTAGGCGAATCCTTGTCCAGTCTGATATATCTGAGATATTAATAGAGCACCTTCTTAATGTATATAAGCAAGTAAACATTGGTGATCCTCTTAAAAAAGAGACTTTAATGGGTCCACTGGTAAATAAATATGCCGTAGAATCCTATTTAAACGCTATTGAAGTAATAAAAGAGTCTGGCGGAGAAATTTTATATGGTGGTAAATCTATTTTTGATAGTGGATATTTTGTTGAACCAACAATTGCTAAAGTGAGAAATCATTGGCAAATAGTTCAGGATGAGACTTTTGCTCCTATTCTGTATATAATTGAATTTGATGAATTAGAAGATGCGATACGTCTTCATAATGACGTTCCACAGGGACTTTCATCGTCTATATTTACAACACAGATACAAAATGCAGAATTGTTTTTATCTTCATTAGTAAGTTATTTAGATATAGCTAATGTAAAAATTGTAACATATTAAGC
>CAZNQF010000123.1:0-2819 GCA_964575125.1 uncultured bacterium | reverse complement strand
TTTGGTGGAGAGAAGGAAACAGGTGGGGGAAGAGAATCAGGGTCAGATTCATGGAAACAGTATATGCGTCGACAAACAAATACAATAAATTGGAGCAAAGATTTGCCGCTTGCTCAAGGAATAGAATTTAATTTATTTAACAAAAAAAAATAAATATTATAAAATGATTAGACCTAATAATGTACACTCCATGATTAATAAATATATGCTAGCTGATGGCATGGAACCTATTATTGACTTAAAGAAGAGTCACGGTTCTTGGTTGGTTGATGCTGATACTGGGAAGGAATATTTAGATTTATTTTCTATGTTTGCCTCTATGTCAGTAGGATATAATCATCCTTTTATTTTAGAAAATAAAGATTTAATTACAAGTGCTGCACTAAATAAACCCACAAATTCTGATATCTATTCTACTCAAATGGCAGAATTTGTGTATACAATGGGAAAAATTGCTCAGCCCGATTATCTACCTCATGCATTCTATGTGGAGGGTGGAGCTTTGGCAGTAGAAAACGCTTTAAAGACTGCTTTTGATTGGAAGGTGCGAAAAAACCTAGAAAAAGGAAATAAACAAAAAGGTACTCAAATCATTCATTTTAAAGAATGCTTTCACGGCAGAACGGGATATACTATGTCTCTAACAGACTCTCCGGATCCGAGAAAAACAATGTATTTTCCACAGTTTGACTGGCCTAGGATTACAAATCCTAAAATTACATTTCCAATTGATAAAAATTTAGATTCAATTGTTGAGATTGAAAATACTGCCATATCTGAAATGAAAAATGTTTTTTATGAAAATAAAGATGATATAGCTGGAATTATTATTGAGCCTATCCAAGGCGAAGGTGGAGACAATCATTTTCGTCCTGAATTTTTCAAGAAACTAAAAACTCTTTCTTTAGATAATGAGTCACTTTTAATTTATGATGAAGTTCAAACTGGAGTTGGAATAACAGGAAAAATGTGGGCACACCAATCTCAATGTAATGAAGATTGCAAATCCTGTAGCGGACAACATTGTGAAGAAAGAGAACCTGATATTATCAGCTTTGGTAAAAAAACTCAGGTCTGCGGTATATTTGCAGGGAAAAGGGTTGATGAGATTGAAAATAATGTATTTAAAGAATCTAGTCGTTTAAATTCAACGTGGGGTGGAAATGTTGTAGATATGGTTCGTATTTCTCTTTATCTTAAAATAATTGAACAAGAAAATTTAGTTGCAAATGCAGAAACTTTAGGAAAATATTTACTAAATAAACTTATATCTCTTCAAGGTGATTTTCCTCATCTAGTTTCAAACTCACGTGGAGCAGGTTTGTTTTGTGCATTTGATTGTCCAGACGAAGAAAGTAGAAATAAACTTACTGGCCATATTATGAAAGAAGGTGCAATAGTTCTTGGCTCGGGAAGAAAATCTATACGTTTTAGACCACATCTAAATATCACTTCCGCAGAGATTGATCAAGGTATTGATATGATAAAGCGAGCCTTAAATAGAATGTGATTAAAGCATCTGGAACATTATACATTGTAGCAACCCCTATTGGTAATCTAAAGGATATAACTTTTCGAGCTATTGAAATATTAAAAAATGCAGATTTTATTGCTGCTGAAGATACTAGAAGAACAAAAATTCTTTTGAAACACTATAAAATAAATACGTCACTTTTAAGTTACTATGAGCATAATGAAATAAAAAGAATTCCTAAAATCCTAAGCCGAATTGATATGGGTGAGAATGTTGCGGTTGTTAGTGATGCTGGTACTCCTACCATGAGCGACCCAGCTTATAAATTAATTCGTGAAGCTATTAATGTAAATATAAGAGTTGAATCTATTCCTGGGGCAAGTGCTATTCTAGCTGGATTAACATCTTCGGGTTTGCCGACAGATAGATTTTTAGTTGAAGGGTTTTTTCCTACCAAAAAAAATCGCAAATCAAGGTTAGAAAATTTAAGAGACGAAAATGCTACTGTTGTTTTTTTTGAAAATCCAAATAGACTTCAGCGTACTTTAAATGATATCTTAAGATATATCGGTGACAGACCAGCAGTTATTTGTCGTGAAATGACCAAAATTCATGAAGAATATATCAGAGGAACTGTCTCAACACTAATAGAACATATAAAGAAACATACATTAAAAGGAGAGTGCGTCCTTTTAATAGGAAAAAATAAGTCTAGTGTCTATTTCAATTAATCCAAGATTTATAACTTTTGAGGGTATCGATGGATGCGGAAAATCAACTCAATCATTTCTTTTAAAAGAATATTTAGATTCAAAAAATATCCCAAGTATTATTGTCAGGGAGCCTGGAGGAACTACAATATCTGAAAAAATACGTAAAATTCTATTATCTAAGGAAAACTCAGAAATAACTTCAAGAACGGAAGCACTATTGATGACAGCTGCAAGAGCACAGCTAACAAATGAAGTTATAATTCCGAGTTTAAATTCAGGAAGCTGGGTGATATCTGATAGGTTTTCAGATTCAACAATAGCCTATCAAGGGGGCGGCCGTAATTTAGATGTCGAATGGTTGCAATCGTTAAATTCATTCGCTACGTATAGAATAAATCCAGATTTAACTTTTTTTATTGATATACCAGTTGAAATTCTGTCAGAGCGAAACATTGGCAATCTAGACAGATTTGAAGAAGAAGGCGTTGAATTTTTATCTAAAGTAAGAGATGCATATTTGGATAATAAAAAATTAGATGAGAAACGCATTCAACAAATAGATGGAAAAAAAGAGATCAACCTAATTCATAAAATCATCAAAAACATACTAAGTGAAAAAGGATTTTTATAAT
>CAZNQF010000122.1:0-5729 GCA_964575125.1 uncultured bacterium | reverse complement strand
CTATGAGTTTGTCATATTAGAGGTCAATGGTGCTTCATGTGAGTTCGGACTGGATGATATTTACTGGGATGGTGGTGGATCTAGCTACAGCATTGAAGTTGACCACTTACAAAACTGGAACCTTGTTGGATTACCTCTCGAGGTCGAAGATCCCAGCTATCAGATACTCTTTCCTGAATCTGTTATTGGTTCACTCTATAGCTATAATGAAATATATATTACTGAAGATATACTGCTCACAGGAATAGGATACTGGCTGAACTTTTATGCTGATGGAAGTTCTATTATACAGGGAGAATTGGTTGAGGAATTGACCATAGAACTTTCACAGGGCTGGAATCTTATAAGCGGCATCAGTTCTGTAATTGGTCTTTCGGGCATTTATGACCCAGGAAACATTGTGGTTCCAGAGACAATCTTTGAATTTACAGATTCATATGACCATGTAACTCTTTTGACACCGGGGCGGGGATACTGGATATACGCAAGTGTAGAGGGTAATATTACCATTTCAAGTGCCAACGAATCCAGAGCTCCCTAACACTATTTAAATAACCTTTTAATCGATATTTCTCTAATATTGTATTTTCCACCCCTTAATTTATGATGAAAACTCGCGGTAAAATCTTGTGGGTGGACGATGAGATCGACCACCTGAAACCACACATTTTATTCCTTCAGGAAAAAGGATTTGCTATTGAGACAGCATCCAGTGGAGGAGACGGGCTTGAATTAGCACGAACTCAGGATATTGATATAGCCCTTATCGATCAATATATGCCTGGCATAGATGGCATCGATACACTAAGAGAATTAAAAAAAAATGATCCCAGTTTACCTGTGATTATGGTTACAAAATCTGAAGAAGAATCACTTATGAATGAAGCGATCTCAGAAAAAGTAACACAATTTCTTATAAAACCGGTTAATCCGAGCCAGGTATTTATGGCGGTGAAGCAAGTTCTTGAATCTGGTAAAATTCAAGATGAAAAAACAACCAGAGATTTTCTGAAAGAATATCAAGAATTCAAAAATATTAGAACAACAGAGTTTGAGATTGATGATTGGTGGAATTTATATCAGCAATTTGTTTATTGGCAGTTGGAGCTGGATGAACATAAAGAGTCAGGATTAAAATCCATTTTAATTGAGGAAATACAAAGTTGCAATCATGAGTTTTCTAAATTTATTGAGAGCTCATTTCCAAAGTGGGTTAGAACTAATGACAGACCCTCACTGTCTGTTGATGTCTTGAAAAAATTTGTTTTTCCAGATATGAGTGAAGGAAAAAAAACCTGTTTTCTTGTTATGGATTGCCTTCGTTATGACCAGTTGACAGCACTAATGCCATTGCTTTCATCTCATTTTACTATTGATTTATCGTACCATATTTCTTTGCTTCCATCTGCAACTGTATATTCTCGTAATGCGTTGTTTAGTGAGATGTTTTTTGATGAGTTAATTGAAAAATATCCTGAGCAGTTATCAATAATGAATTCAGAGGAGAGTAGCTTAAATCAGTTTGAAAAGTTATATCTAAAGGATGCACTTATCAGAAATCATTTGAGTCAAATCAGAATGCATTATCACAAAATATGGTCCTCTGATCATGGTATAAAGTTCCAAAACCGGATTGGTGAGCTCAGGGACATAGATCTGTTAGCTATTGTGGTGAATTTTGTTGATCAGCTTGCACACAAACAGAGTGAATCATCTATATTAAAGGAAATGGTTAGCGATGAGTCTGCATTTTGTAGAGCTGTAGTATCTTGGTTTTCAAATTCATGGTTATTAAATGTATTAAAACACCTTGGAGACAGTGGATTCAAAATTGTGTTAACAAGCGATCACGGGAGCATATCTGTTAAAAAAGGTACCTTAGTCAAGGCAGATAGAGATGCATCGTCCGGGGTTCGATACAAGGTTGGAAGAAATTTAAATTGCGATCAAAAATTCAGTGTAAAAATTCAGTCACCTTCGGATTATCGATTACCTGAAATGGGTCCACAATCCACCTATTTATTTGCAAAAGATTCTTCTTTTTTTCTTTATCCTAATCAAATAAAAAAATATCGAGAAACAATTAAAGGTAGCTTTCAGCATGGAGGGATTTCAATGGAGGAGATGTTGGTTCCTGTTGCGATTTTGGAACGGAAATGACTAAACTAAAAAATAAGAAATTGGTAATAGATTCATCAGAGAAAATGGAATCCTTCGGAAAGAAAGTTGCAAAAAGCATAGCCCTAGGCACTGTGGTAGGACTTAAGGGAGATCTAGGAACCGGAAAAACAACCTTTGCGAAAGGTTTTGCAAAAGGCCTTGATATTATAGAGCATGTAACATCTCCAACATTTAAAATAGTTAGTGAATATGAAAGTGACACCGGTACTCTATTTCATATCGACTGTTACAGACTTAGTGGATATACTGATTTCATTGAATTGGATGCTGAACGTTTGTTATATCCTGACCATGGTATAACCTTAATTGAATGGCCCGAGATAATAGAAGAAATAATTCCGAAAGATTCTCCGTTCATTGAATTCAGTTTAGGGGAATCTGAAAATCAGAGAGAAATATTAGTTCGTGGAGTATCAGTTTGAATATTTTATCAATAGAAACATCCACCTTTATTTGCGGAGTCTCATTTATTAATAATGGAGTTTGTAATTCAGTGTTTGATGAAAACTGTCCCAGAGCTTCTGCAGAAATATTACCCGATATGGTAACAAAGGTAAAAAATGAGTCTGGTTTTTCTTGGTCTGATTTGGATGGAATTGCAATTTCTATTGGTCCGGGCTCATTTACAGGTCTTAGAATTGGTTTAAGTTTTTCAAAAGGTCTAGCTTTCAGTCATGATATTCCACTTGTTCCGGTACCTACATTATCAGCTATGGCGATGGGAGTTAAATCGGGCAATAGCTCTTTCCGAATTGCTTTATTTTCTCACAGAGACTTATTTTATACACAAAAATTTAAAGATTCCGGTGAGCTCTTTTCGGGTGTGGGTGATCCGACTTTGGTTGATGAGAAAAAATTATTATCAGATATAAAACATGAAAAAAATGCTGTTTTTATTTGTGGTGGAGAGCATATAATTTCAAGGAATGAAACAATATCAATTTCGCCAATCAGCCCCTCGGCAAAATGGACTGGATTGCTTGCTCATAGGGATTGGAAGGAATTAATTGTGAAAGATCCCTCTAAACTCGTTCCCAATTACATTGCACCATTTGAAATAACAAAAAGAAAAAATGCAATTTCGTAAAATAAATCAAACAGATTTGGACTATATTTATGAGATTGAAAAATCTGTTTTTTCTCACCCCTGGTCAAAAGAACAAATCATGTATGAATTGGATAATGTTTCGTTCTCTAGTAATTGGCTTGGAATTATTAATGATGAAATCGTGGGTTACATTATGTCTCACACAGTGGGGTCAGAAGCGCAAATTATCAATATTGCGGTAAAACTTGAGCACCAGTGTCGGGGCATTGGAAAAAATATTTTAAAGGAATTTCTCAATCAGTTCACATCCAATACATATTTTTTCCTTGAAGTAAGAGAATCAAATATTCCTGCGTTTAACATGTATTTTCACTTGGGATTTGAACAAATTGATACCAGAAAAAAGTATTATGCCAATGGTGAAGATGCTATTGTAATGGAAAAGCAGGGGAACTCAATTCCTAAATTATTAGAAAGTAATTCTATATTAATTTGATAAGAAAATGGCCTGGTTTCACAGAAAAGAACAAAAATTAAAAGAAAAAAACAAGAAGGATATCCCTGATGGGTTATGGGAAAAATGTCCATCCTGCAACGAAATTTTATATAAAATCGAACTTGATATACGCCACTCGGTTTGCCATCACTGCAATCATCATTTTCGTGTGTCACCGGATGTATATTTGGATCTTTTATTTGATGATAGAGAATACACAGAGCTCTTTAAGGAACTAAAAACAAATGATCCATTAAATTTTAAGGCAGGGAAAAAATATACTGATCAGCTTAAAATTGCTATGAAAAAAACAGGTCACAAGGATGCAATAAGATGTTTTGAAGGGATTATAAATGACAGAAAAATCGTTCTAGGGATAATGAATTTTCAGTTTATTGGTGGTAGTATGGGAATTGTGGTGGGGGAAAAAGTGGTTCGATCTACCATTTATGCTGAAGAGAATAAAGTCCCGCTTGTTATAGTTTGTGCATCGGGGGGTGCTAGAATGCAGGAAGGCGCATTGTCTTTAATACAAATGGTTCGCACAGGAGCACAGTTAGCTAAATTTTCAAAATCTGGTGGGCTATACATTCCTTTACTGACAGACCCCACCACTGGAGGGGTAACCGCAAGCTTTGGAATGTTGGGTGATGTTATTTTAGCAGAACCTGGAGCATTGATTGGGTTTGCAGGTCCACGGGTTATAAAACAAACTATCGGACAAGATTTACCCAAAGGATTTCAATGAGCAGAGTTCTTATTAGAAAAAGGATTTGTAGATAGAATTGTCCCTCGTGTTGACCTCAAAAAAGAACTTTATGATTTAATTAATATTTTATCGTGACACAAAAAACAATTCTTGTAACCAATGACGACGGTATTTATGCCGAGGGAATTTACTGGTTATGGAAAGCCGTAAAAGATTTTGGTGACATAATTGTTGTAGCACCTGATACAGAGAAAAGTGCTGTTGGGCACGCAATTACAATCTCAAATCCCTTGAGAACGAATAGGGTTAAAAGAAGCGGAGGTTTCTCGGGTTTTGCTGTAAATGGAACGCCTGCTGATTGCGTTAAGATAACTGTTAAGTCAATTTTAGATTCTCCACCTGATTTAGTTGTCTCTGGAATAAATTTGGGAGCAAATGTGGGGAATAATGTGATCTATTCCGGAACAGTGAGCGCTGCGACAGAAGGTACTATCCTTGGTATTCCTTCAATTGCTGTTAGCATTGATTCTCATCATCCCTGTGATTTCACTCCTGCAATGGATATTACGAAAGCTACTATTACCCAGGTTTTGAAAAATGGACTTCCAAAAGGGACTTTATTGAATATAAATGTGCCGGACAGACCAAAAAATGAAATTAAGGGAATTAAAATAACACGCCAGGGAAATTCATTTTTTAAAGATAGATTTGAAAAAAGAGAAGACCCTCGCGGAAATGTTTATTATTGGATGACCGGCCAGATGACAGACAATGATGAGCCTGGAAATACTGATAACCAAGCAATCAAGGATAATTTTATAAGTGTAACTCCAATTCATTATCAGTTGACCAATGATTCATTTCTTGATGAATTAAAAAATTGGGAGCTATAGTGGAAAATATTTATTCAAACGGAGTTGTTATCTTAGATTTTGGTTCCCAGTATACTCAATTAATTGCAAGGCGAGTTAGGGAATTCAATGTTTATTCAGAAATTTTATCACCGGAAACTTCATCAAAAGAAATATTAGATCTAAAGCCTAAAGCCCTGATTCTATCTGGAGGCCCATCCAGTGTGTATGAAAAATCCGCTCCCACATTTGACGAAACAATCTTTTCGATGGACATTCCGATATTGGGCATTTGTTACGGTTTGCATCTTATGGTGAATCTTTATGGTGGAAAAATTGAGTCTTCTTCTCAAGGCGAATATGGTTCAGCCTCTATAGATATAGCTGAGATGAAAGGCCTTTTTTACAGTATCAACTCCCAATCTAATGTCTGGATGAGTCATG
>CAZNQF010000121.1:242-5736 GCA_964575125.1 uncultured bacterium | reverse complement strand
GTTTTCATCCTGGCAACAGGAGTTCGATTCTCCTACGGGCTACAAATAAAACCCCATCAACTGATGGGGTTTTATACAATATTATCTTCTCTACTTTATTAAGATAAAAAAAAATCCTTAAATTTTGCTTATGAATTTGCCATTTCATCCAATTATCGTTCATTTTCCTATTGCTCTTTTTATTTTTGCTTTCATTATGCAGGCACTACATTTGTGGAGGCCATATTGGATATGCAGGACAACCTCCATGTGGCTTTTAGGGTTTGGGGTTTTAACATCATTTGGAGCCATGCTTTCAGGACAAAAGGAAGCGATTAAAAGCGGAGATAAAAGCTATGAATTAGACGTCCTTGAAACTATCCAAAATCATGAACTGATTGCATCTATAACAACATGGGGTTCACTTGTTATTTTTTTTCTTTGGTTATATCTATTCTTTAAATATATGGAAGATACACGGATTGACAAGCTAGCTTTGGCTTTTTTGGCATTACTCAGCTTATCCGTTATTGCTACTAGCTATTTGGGTGGGACATTAGTGTATGTACATCACATAGGAATTAGATGAATATTACTAACAAAGTGTCCGTAATATGAAAATTATCTACATTATACCATTATTTTTCATTTTTGGTTCTGTTCTCTTCTCGAAAGCAAAACTTACAGTTGGAATGAATGCTCCAGATTTTCAACTCTCGGACCAAGACAGTAAAATTCATAATCTCAGTGACTATAGAGGGTCAAGTGTCATCCTTTACTTTTTTCCAATGGCCGATACACCTGGATGAACTAAAGAGGCGTGCGGGTTCCGCGACCAATTTGAAAAATTTGAGAAAGTTAATGCAAAGATCTTAGGTGTCAGTTTTGATAGCTCAGATAAATTAAAAAAATTCCGAGAAAAATATAATGTTCCCTTTACATTTTTATCCGACAGAAAAAAAATAGTTGCAAAATTATATGATTCCAAAGGATGGTTTTTTCCAAAAAGAGTCACATATATCATTAATGAAAAAGGAATAATCCAAAAAATCATCCGCAATGTAAATATCCATACACATAGTAAGGATATTTTAAAAATTCTATCTGAAACATCTATCATGGATGATTAGAATCAGATTACATTTAGGAAATCTATTTGTATCTTAGTTAATTTCTACTTTTATTAAAAGGAAATAAACAATGAGTGAAAAATTACCTACCAAACAAATTATACTACTTGGATTACTGATCTTTGCTGCTTTTAGCCGTCTAATTCCCCATCCTCCAAATTTTACTGCTTTAGGTGCTATGGCACTGTTTGGAGGGGCATATTTGTCCAATCGGATTTTAGGAATTTTATTACCTCTAGGAGCGCTCTGGATAAGTGATATCATTCTCAATAACTTTGTGTATTCTGATTATTATTCTGGATTTGTATTGTTCTCTCCAAATCACATTTGGATTTATTTTAGCTTTATTACTATTGCTGTTATGAGCAGATTTCTTTTAAAAAAAGTTAATGCAAAATCTGTTGGATTGTCCTCACTGTTCGCATCTGTAATATTTTTTAGTTTGTCAAATTTTGGTGTTTGGATACAGGGAGCTATCTATCCAGTTTCTGTAAGCGGATTAATTACCTGTTACATAGCTGCTCTTCCTTTTTTTGGGTGGACACTTATCGGAAATGCTTTCTACTGCTCAATTCTGTTTGGCAGCTTTGAACTTGCTATTAATAAAATATCTCTTTTAAAAGCAAATTAACTAAAAACAAATTCCAATTTTGGCTTTAGGATTTATTAATTAAATATACTCCTGAAACAGCCAAAATACTTCCTAAAGTAGTGCTCCAATCTAGCTGCTCTCCTAATATGATTACACTAAAGCCCATAGCTGTAACTGGAACAGTAAAAATGTAAGCACTGGCCCTTCGAGAGCCCAAGCGAATCGCTGCCAAAAAATATATAGTAGTTCCAAAAACCATAGCTCCCCCGGATAGTAAAAATAGATTTAACCAAAAATTCCATCCGTAATTAAAAACGGTAAAAATAGGTTCGCCTATTGATAAAATAGCTGAAAAAATCCCAGCTAAAACTATAGACCAAAAACTGTATGGAATGTAATGAATTTTTTCTTTTGCAGTGGATGTAATTAGAGTAACAAACGCCCATGATATGGCAGCTAAAAGAAAATGGATATTCCCGTTTTGTACAAGATCACTATAATTAACCATCCAGATCTTTATAATAAATATCCCTCCCAAAAATCCAAAAATTGAACCTACCATATCTTTTGATTTCAATGTATCTTTTAAAATTATTACAGTAAAAAATGTTGTAATGATTGGATTCAATGTGGTAACTAATACCCCTCCCGCTCCGGCCAATCCAACTTGTGTCCCCCGAAAATAAAAATAGTTATAAATAGTCATAAAGAATCCATTTGCCAGCACATATTTAATACCACTTCGGGGAAATTTGAATGAATGATCCGTCCAATGCATGACAGGAATGAAAAGCAGAATTGCCAAAATAAATCTCCATACCATGGATATTTGTGGAGATGTATAATCACCCAATATTTTTGCATTGGTCCAGGACAAACCCCAAACGACCATTGCTAATATTAAAAATATTTGGAGTTTATAGTGTGAAATAAATCTATTTTCCATTTTTTTACAAGTTTTCTTTTATTAAGTGATAGACCAAATTATTTAAATTTGTTGCTCTCAACATTTTAATATATAGTAAAATATTATTTAATCAAGAATTAAAAAGGGGATTCAGTGAAAAAACAAGTTTTTTGTAATTTTATTACCATTTATTGTATTACTATTCTAGGAGCACAAAATTGGAGCGGTGGTGGAGGAAATAGACCAGCGATATGCGAAGTATCAGGAGTTGTTGTAGATTCGAAATCAGAAAAACCTATCGAGTATGCTTCGGTGTCTGTATTACTAAAGGACAAAAGTATTGAAACCGGTGGAATAACTGATTCAAATGGTAAATTTCAAATTGGAGAGATTAGACCCGGTAATTATATTCTTAAAATAGAATTTATGGGTTATGAATCACAAACTATATCTGATATTAAACTTTCATTTCGTGGCAAAATAAAAAAAGATGTAGGGAAAATCAAATTGAAATTAGCTTTACTTGAAATGGATGAGGTCAATGTGGTAGACGACAGACCAGTTTTCGAGTTTGAAACTGATAAAATGATCTATAATGCAAAAGATGATATTATCTCTGGCAGTGGTACCGCCGAGGATGTCTTAAATAAAGTTCCCATGGTTACAGTAGACCAAGATGGAGAAGTATCTTTGAGAGGAAATCCAAACGTAAAGATCCTTCTAAATGGACGTCCCAACAGAACAGGAGGTGATGTTGATATTATACCAGCATCACTAATTGATAAAGTTGAAGTTATAACATCACCATCTGCAAAATATGATCCAGAGGGAATGGCTGGAATTATCAATATTGTACTCAAGAAGGGGACGTTTGAAGGATTGAATGGAAGTATAAAGTCAAATATGAAACATAATGCATTTAATAGTGTTGGCGATATGAATGGGTTCACCTTCTACGTAAATTATCAAAAAGACAAATTTAATATATACTCATCCTACTCTCTAAATAACAGAATGAGAACTCGCAATGGCTACAGAAGAATTTATAATCTACGTGAAGGTAATAGGGAATACAATTTTGGAAGCTATGACTATGATTTTAGCAGCATTGGAGATCGATTTGGTCAATCATTTAATTTAGGTACAGACTTTTCAATTAATGAAAAGCTAATGCTAAATATTGATCTAAATATTAAAAACTATTATAAAGATAATTCTAATTATCAAATATTTTTTCAGGAAGATACCCTTGCCCCATACATAGTACCTCATACAGAAGCTAGCAAGGAATCAGAAGACGATAATAATGTTGGATACGATGTCTTTTTGGAACTTAAAAAAACATATGAAATACCGGATAAAGAAATATTAATAGCATATGGAGTTAATCATAATAACGATTCTGAATATGAAACAATCATCAGTGATACATCCTATATCAATAATGAAAAAAATAATTATGAAATTGATATAAACTACAAAGTGCCGTTAAACGAAAAAAGCAAGCTGGAGTTGGGATATGATGGTAGATTTAACAGTTCAAAAGAGAATATGAAATTTCAGCTTTCAGGAGAAGAAAATAATGAACCTTCTTGGACATTCTTAGGTAATAATGATTTTGATTATAGCAGAACAATACATGCTTTTTTTGCGGAATATCAAATTGAATTAAATGATAGGTTTAGTTTAAAGCCCAGTATAAGAATTGAAAATGTAAATAAAAATATCAACTTTATAATAAATGATACCACTATAACTGGCACACCCCAATCAGTCTATGCACAGTATCTGCTTGATAAAAATTTTGAACCAATAAATGTCAAAGAAACCAATTTTTTCCCTGATCTACATCTTACCTATAATATAACAGAGAAACAAAACATCCAACTCGGAGTAAGCAAAAGAATTAAACGTCCATCAGGTGGAGGTCATTGGGGACAGCTAAGGCCTTTCCCAAAATCTGTTTACAATGATAAATGGATCTTTATTGGTAATCCATTTTTAAAACCTGAATTTTCAACACAGTATGAGATATCATTTAAGAGTCCAATGCCAATGGGGTTTTTCTATACAAACTTATACTACCGCAATATAGAAAATTCTATTCAGTGGGATGACTATGAGCTTGACGGAGATTTTTCTGGAAAAGCAACAACTTTTAGTAATGCAGAGGGTGGAACAGATATGGGCATGGAAGCATTTATGATGGTTATGGGCCAAACTATAGGTGGAGGATATAATATTAACGAGCTCTATGATAGCTCAAATGATTTTAATCTGAATGGTAAAAATGAGCGAATTAATATGTATATGAGGATAAACGTCCCTGAAGAATATATTAAGCTATTTGGATTTGAATTTTCATTTTATTATATGAGAATGAAAGTACCTGGAGGTACTCTATTTGGGGATAGTGGCACTATATGGGCAAAGACAGGAATATCAAAATCTTTACTTAATAATAGAGTTAATGTATCTTTAAGTATAGATAATCTTTTTGATAAAGGTGGATTTCAAATGCAGAGAGCAAAGCCCATGTATGATGGCAGTGAAGAAATTACTGAGATTTTCTCAACAAGAGGAGGGAGAACTTTCTCCCTAAGTATTAAGTATAACTTTGGAAAACTACAAGAAGAAAAGAGAAAGACTAGACGCACATCACGGGGAGGAAATGAAAGTATGGACATGGGATATTAAATTGAAAAAATGTAACCAAATAAAAATTCTAAATCATAAAATATTATTAATTCTGTTATTCGAAATACTCTTTGGAAAGAACCTTACTATTTATGGTACTTATGACCCGACTTCTAGAGAGCTATTGGATGCTGAGATTGTGGGCAATACATTAATCCTTCCCGGGAATTTACAGGGAATCGAATTTTA
>CAZNQF010000121.1:0-232 GCA_964575125.1 uncultured bacterium | reverse complement strand
CCCTGTACACTTGAACAATCTTCAAATCCAAGGTGGGGGCGGCGGTGGGGGTGGTGGAAACACACGATGTTACTATGCGAAGGGAACAGGGAATGTAGTTTATGTTACCACCCATAGGGGTGTTGCAATTATCAATATTTCAAATCCTTCCAATCCTCAACATGCTGGATACATTTCCGGCACACAGGGTAATCAATATATTTTAGAAAATATGGATATTTCAGGAAATGTA
>CAZNQF010000120.1:0-5794 GCA_964575125.1 uncultured bacterium | reverse complement strand
ATAATCAACTTTTTAGATTTTTGTTGAAAAAAAATATTTTGATTTGTTCGATTAAAAACTTCCTTATAATCATTAATAATTATATTTTTAGCTTTGGGAAAAGAATTCAATGCAACTTGTGTCATTTGATAATTTTTCGCACCCTCCTCAATATAAATATGAGAAAATTCAGGTAGATAGTTTTTCACAGATTTCATTAAATATCTTATTTCTTTTATGTTTGCTAACAGGATTTATTTTTGCATATGGTTCCAATATTGTTAAAATATCTTTGCATAGATAAGATCTATTTTCAGAGAGTTTATCCAATTTATATTTCTGAGTTTCAGTTAGGCTTAAATGATATTTTAATTTTTTAATATATTGCTTCTCTTCATCAGATATAAGTCTTTCACTAATTATATCAGAAGACTCAATCATAGATATATATCTTTCAACTTTTTTCAGGTTTTCTTCAATCAATATTTTGGACAATTGTTCAAACTTAGCTTTATTAATTTTATTAAAATTCATATGGTCTGATATAATTTTTATAAATATTAATCTATGTGACGGTATAAATGAACTTAATATATCAAATATCCAATATGCTTCCATATCGATAAGAGTTTTATATTTTTTATTTTTGTTCAAAATAGGCTCTTTTACAGTAACTAATTCTGACTCCTTCATTCTATGATGGAATAAAACATCTGGAAAAAACGATTTTTTAGTTATATCATCTGTGATTTTATTAATATAAAATAACTCCCCAATTTTAGATACAGAAGAGTTACCTCCTGCGGTACCAATGTTGATACAAATCATATTTTTAATATTATTTGATTCTTTAATATATTTTTGTATTGAATTAATAGTATTTCTTTTCCCTATTCCAATTATTAAAAGATAAATATTGTCTTTTTGATAAATTTTAAGTTTTTCAAAATTAGGAACAGAATCTAATTTATATTTTTTTATAATTGGAATCGCTTCAGACTTTAGTGCTGTTAAAAATAATATCTGGTTATTTTTCATATAGTAAGTTTGCATTTAATTTTTTTGCTGCACTTTCAACTTCAATAAGCATCTTTGGCAAATTTCTCAATTGCGCTTTCTTAACGATCCACGATGGGACAGTACCCCCAGGATCAGTTAATAGTATATAGGTTAGCATATATCCATTCTCTTTTTGTGATATAATCCAACTCCCAATATTTACAGGAGAAATAATCATTTTCTTTTCAGTCACAATTGAAGTATCAGTATTAAACCAATCAATTCTATTATCACCTTTAATTAGCTCAAATTCATAGTAGCGTGGAACTAAAAATGGGAAATCTATTATTTGCCATGCAGTTTTATGTGTCAAATTTGTATTTATTTTTTCCCCAGATTCTGAGATATGCCCGCTTGGTAAATTCTTAGGGTAGCTGTTAATATCCCAGATAACATCCATAATATTTTTTTGGCTGGCATCCATACTAATTTCAATCTTTATTGCTGGAATAGGGAAACTATCTATTTTGTAAGTATAAATTTGAAATTTTTCTGTAATTTTTTCTGGCTTCCAGTCTGTAATATTCATTAATGAGTGCCATTCACTAGGATAGAGCTTTATTTCCTTGGACAACGGATATGCTACAGATAACAAAAATAAAATTGACAACAAAATTTTCATATAAAAAAAATTAAATATAGATATGTTTTATCTAGTTTAGAATATGTTGAATAATTTGATTTGATATTTCTTTTTCTACCTTTTCAGATAATTTTCTTAGTGCTTCTCTTGAAGCCTTTTTATAATCTGAATGGGTTCCTTTTATATCATTAAAACTGTTTGCAAATAATATATTATTTTCATTCTTTAAGTATACACTCATTTCTGCAACTGAGGAGTACAAAGAATAAGCTTCACCTCTTTGTTTTGTATCTATTTCAATTTCAAGGACAAAATCTGCCTTTGATTCTAAATCAACAAAAATAACTTCCATTTGTTTCTCTAGAGATTTAATGAGTTTAGGTGTTACCAAAGGATTATCAAGGATATTACCAAAACTTTTTTCATCAATATTCAGATAAATATTTATCGGTAATATTTCAATGTCAAAAGTAATATTTGGAATTAATATATTTTTAAATTCTGATAATAAATATTTTCCTATATTATCACTGCCTGTAAACTGTGTTAAGTCCACTGCTGCATTTATTTGGTAGAAGTTTTTTAATATATTAAACGTCTGAATATTACAATTAAACATGCCCTTACTATCTGATATATCTTTTTCTATATAGCCACTTTCATCAGATATAAATGAAAAAATTATTGGAATATTTTTCATAGGTCTATCTTTATATAGAATTTTTAATTTTATGGGATCTTTATTAATTTTTCCAAATTTTAATTGGTTAGTTTCATAAAGAGGATTTATTGAAATATTAAATAAAATACTTTGTATTTTTCTTCTTAATTCAAAATCAATATTAATTGATTTAATATTATTATCAAATTCATTCACAACTAAAGTTTGATCTTGATAAGGGATTAATTCTTTTAATCCTGTTATATAATATTTTAATGATTCCGTTGGATTTTCTTGAGAAAGATTATTCCCTTCATTTAAATTATGCCTAGCAATTCTCAGAGCTTTAAAAATTTTTTTATTTAATATATCCTGATATATTTTTTTTGATAATCTATTATATACAAAATAATAATTTTGGCTTTCCCACTCTCCTAGAGATTCAACACCTTCTAAAGTTAACTTTGACCTCACCGATGATATAATTTCAAAACTTTCCTCAAGAATATAGCTATTTTTGTTTCCAGTTTTTTCGATTTCCTTTATTTTACTAAGTGTTTTTACATTTATCTCTGCTTTTATCGCTTGCGCAATTGCTCCCAAAGATTGTGTTCTTGCCAAACCTATATATTCCGAAGAAGTACCAGTTTTAGTTACCTTCGAATATCCATGGTAATAATTTTTATCTATACGATAATCACTAGTAAGCCAATTTGGTTGTTTTGTAGTTGAACAGGAGTTTAATAAAAAAACACCGATGAAAATTAAATATTTCACCGGTGCTCTTAAATATTTAATAAACATTATATAAAAAATTTACATACCCTTTCTCTGTCTATATGCTTCTACCTTCTTCTCCATTTCTTCATATAATTCAGTAGCTCTAATTGCATCAAATATTTCCTTGTCAGATTTTAATCTAGCTAATAATCTTTGATGTGCTGCTCCTTCGTCCCATTCAACAAGGATATATACACGAAAGATATCTTGGCTGTCAGATTTTTCTTCCAAAATTTCTTTTTTTACAATATCATAATCTCTTAGCGAAGTTGAAATAATTTGTTCCTGAGTTTGAGAGAATCTATCTAATATATCCGAATCTGTACTTATACCTGTTTCTTCCCTTACACGCTTTACTAGTGCATTCATTTCTGAGTCCATTGCCCCTGCTAACTGGTTTGAGGCATCCAAGGTAGCTTTATTTATTGCTAACTGAAGGTCTCTGCTTGTTGCGGTTGCTCCTGCATATTTAAATCCTTCTTTTTTAGGTGTATTTTTGTACCAATCTGGGATATTTTTCATAACTCTTCTTGTAGGCTCCGGTGAAAGATTTGGACCCTTTGAAGAGCTACATCCAATAATGATCAATAGTATATATGAACAAATAAATAATGTTATCTTTTTCATAATGTTCTCCTTTATAATATTAAATAAAATAAAATATCATAAGTTCCATGATATAATTTCTACTGTTTATATAACACATTAATCTACAAAAACTTAAAAAAGTTTTTATAATAAAAAAGGGCTGATATCCAGCCCTTTTTTATTATTTATATATAACTCTTAACCAACCTTTCCTTTTGAAGCACCTTTTCCGGTTTTTCCACTATTCTTATAACCTTTTTTTGTTTGTGAGCCCTGCTCATCTACGCTCTTTGAGCCAGATTTTTCACATTTTGAAGCTTGACCAAGAAGCCTCTTTTTATCACTTGATGTTAAGGAGCTTCCTTTCTTCCATTTAGTGTAAGATTTTCCAAAGCCATATTTTTTTTGATACCAATTTGCTTTGCTTAATTGACCCTCAATACATGTTTTGAACTGATCATCAGTCTCAAATGCCTGTCCACCTTTGAACTTTGCATCTTTGAGCAGTGGATTTAATACACCAGACTGATAAGAACCCTTATCTGTTTGTTTTGTTTTTGATTCTTTAACCTCACCAACTTTGAATTTATTTTTACTTTTTTGTTTGGACTTGGTCTTTGCTTTTTTAATTGTAGATTGTTTTTTCCCTTTTGAGGTTTGTGCTTCAACAGTTGATGAACACACAAAAAACATCATTGCAACAACTAAAGCACGGTATATCATTTTCATTTTATTTTCCTTTTTTTTGTTTTATTTGAAGACTATCATTCTGAAAAGTAAATACTATAATACATTATTCATACTCAGCAATTTCATCTTGCAATTGACGTATACCTTTTAAAAAATCCTTATCAAAAGCATTATTATAGTCATTTACTTCATAGAAATATTGCGCAATTTCATTATCCAAAACATGTGTATCCATGTGTAATGTTTTTGGTGAAGGGAACAATATCTCCAGCCCCGCTGTAAAATTCCGAATGTTTTCTTGAATATCTGGGTTCATTTCTAGAACTCTCCTGAGAACAAATATTTCGTAGAGTCTTCTTTCATGTTTATTTTTATGAAGCATAACTGCATGGCCATCAAAAGAATCATTAATATCTTTTAAGTGTTTTTTGTAATAACGGTCATCAAGTTCAACCTGAGAGACTGAAGCAACTGGACGTCGTAAATTTTCATCATTATGACTATTGCCAGGATCCTCTTCGAAACTGAGAACCAGCGCTGTATTTGAGCGAGTATCCATATATTTTACAAATGTATCTTTAAATTTCTTTGTATATACATTAAATGGATCATTATCTGATGATGCAAAGTAAATAATTTTTGCAGGATCAATATATTTGTAATATTCAACTCTCTCAACCAAATTATATAGCATTCTCCGTATAAGTATTTCTTCCCCAGGAATAGACCCTGATTTTATTTGATTAAAATCTTTTCTCATATTTGATGAGGGATAATATTTTTGAATTTCTTGGATGTCCAACTTTACACTTTCATAAAGTGGTGTATTTAATACAAATCCCAAATCAAAAACATCAGTATTTTGAATTCTATAATTATTTTGGAACAACTTATTTTCTAGAGATTGAAAAATTTTAGAATCTTTAGGTATAACTCTGGTAAAATCTTTATCAGGCACATCTATAATGTGCGGGGTAATAACCACTATAACCTCTTTGCTATCATCTTTTTTAATTTTATATCGGAATAGTTTACCCAGTAATGGAATTGAGCTTAATATGGGGACTCGCCCTTCCTGATATGTATCTTTATTTGAAATAAGTCCACCAATAATGAAAGGTGTATTGTTAGCAACCTGAACATAAGATTGAACCTTTCTACTGTTAATTGTAGGGGCAACAGCCAGCTCTGACGATAGAGAACTACCAAGAGTCTCTTCTGTCTCACTAATTATCGTTTCAACTTGAATAGTAATTTCGTCTCTATCTGCACTTACTCGTGGCCTCAAATTAAGTACAATACCAACCGGAATATATTCAGTAGATGTTGTGGCAAATTGTGATGAAGCAGTTGTTTGAACTGTGGGAATCTGTTGTCCAACAACAATTCTTGCCTGACGGCCATCTAACACTAGAACTGATGGCCTTGAAAGTATATTAGCAGACTCACTACTT
>CAZNQF010000119.1:283-5849 GCA_964575125.1 uncultured bacterium | reverse complement strand
AGCGAACTTGTAGGCGCAAGGGTTAGATCAGACCGCTATGCGGATTGCATCTACCCGCCCCGACATTTACTGCCCCCCTCTTGACCCGGCTCGGAAACGATCTCGAGATAACTCCGACATTAAACGCAAAGCGTTGTTCGGTTGGTGGGAAAACAGTCGCATGGATTTGCAAATGGCGAAACGTGCAAGATACCTCATTGGGTATTCCAACACTGTTACCCAACTTCGTTGGAACGAAACTACAGGATGCCCTGAATGGCATTTGCGTGATCCGCTAACTGCTTACCCTGCCACCCTTCTCGGGGTAGACGACATGCGTCCCCGTGACTGCGTTTTCGGATACGAACGACCACTCGGCTGGTTGCACAACAACTACCCCGAAGTCGGACAAATCTTTCAAGCAGACAGTGACTCAGGACCAGACACCGCTATTGAACTTATCGAATATGTCGGTGAAGATGAAACTGTCCTTATCGCTATGCGAGGCCCAGTCAACACTGGCCTTTTCGCAACATCTACCTACGGTTCCGACGACAACCTTGTCGTGGAACTTGAACGGGTACCGAACCGGTTAGGACAAACGCCGGTAGTCATAGCACAACGCATATCACTCGATTCAGCGCAAGGACAATTCGACGGCATCCTCGGCATGTACCAAATGCAAGCCCGACTGATGGCACTCGAAGTTATCGCTGTGCAGAAAGGCGTGTTCCCTGACACTTGGCTAGTAGGCCGAGCAGGAGAAACCCCCCAGATTGTCAATCCCGCTGACGGACTTACTGGCGAAGTCGGTGTTATCCGGGGCGGCGATTTGCGTGACATGCAAATGCAACGTTTAACCGCAGGAATCCCAGCAGAGTTCGGTGGGGAATCCCCTACGAACATTCGTACTGGGCGACGAGGCGACGCAGTTTTGTCAGCCGCAGTTGATTTCCCGGTACAAGAAGCTCAACGCATTTTGGCTCGCTCATTGCAAGAAGAAAACAAACTTGCTATCGACATGGCAAAAAGATATGCCGGAAACAAAGGCAAAACCTTTTACGTCACAACTAAGAACGCTAAAGGCCCAGTCGAATACACCCCTAACGTAAACTTTGACTCTACTGAAAACGTTGTCACCTACTCCCAAGCAGGAGCAGATGTAAACAACCTTGTCATAGGGGGAGGACAACGAGTGGGCATGGGCACCATGTCTAAACGTTCTTTCATGTCAATAGATCCTCTTGTCGAAGATCCAGAATTTGAACACGACTCGGTGATCGCAGAATCGTTAGAAGAAGCGCTACTTACTTCAATCCAGCAACAAGCAGTAGAAGGCGCAATTCCTCCTGCTGATTTAGCTCGCATCATGGATCTTGTCGCTAACAACGAACTTGAATTAGCTAAAGCGGTAGAACGAGTGCAGAAAGAAGCACAAGAACGTCAAGCTAAACAAGTTGACGCTGCTGCTCCTGAAGCCCAACCCGGACTAGCTATGCCGGGGATGGGGGCTGAAGCTAGATCGGTTGCTGCTCCTCCGGGGGAAGCAGGCGGTGAGCTAGGTGCTTTGCTTGGGGCTTTGTGATGCCACGTAAAGGCAAAGGTTCCAAAATTATGCGGCCAGTGTTACTAGAAAAAGACGCTACGGATTGCGCTATTTGCGGTTATCCAAAACAATGGAAAGTTCATAATCATGGCTGAACCCGGTTACACAGGTCAACCATACGGTCAAGCTAAAGCGCAACAAGAAGCCTTAGCTGCTGTACCAATGGAAGAAGCAATAAGCCCAATGGCTCCGGCACCTGTAAGTCCCGGCGGTTTTGGGGATTTGATGCGTCCAACGCAACTTCCTTCTCAACCAATTACCGCAGAAGCAGACGTTCAACCAATAGCTACGATGCCACAAAAAAGTGTGAACGTAGCTCGCATCATGTCATCCATGCTGCAACTTGCATCGTCACCACTGGCTTCTCCTTCTACTCGCCGTGTTGTGCGAGCGATGCAACAACTTGTGCCGACCGAGGAATAAACAATGGGCGTATGGGGTTTTGTAGAAAAAATTGGTAAAGGTATTTACCAAACTACTTCAAAATCCGTTGAGTTCGTTACCGACATTATCCAAGAAGGTTTAACCGACGAGGACGAATTTGAAGGTGATGGTGTAGCCGACACTATTTGGGGTTCGTGGAACGACAACATTCTTGGCAAAGGTGGCGCTATGGAAGGCGCTATCGGACCTGAAGGTGTAGGCGGCACGCTTATCGGCGCTATTCCCGAAGAACAACGCAAACAAATTAAAAGTGTCATTACCCCAGTATTCGACACAATGGATTACCTCTACCAAAACGTTGTGGATGACCCATTAAGCGCAGCAGTCACCGTGTTTGACGGCGCATTATCTTCCGGCGGTGAAGGCTGGGATACAATCTTTGATCTTGACACATGGAAACGAGCTTTCGACATTGCTGAAACTCGTAGCCTTGGACAAGCTGTAGCGTTAGCTGCGTTAACAGGAAACCCTTACGACGATGCAGAAGTTTTAGAAGCTAGACAATCAGGACTGATTAACCTGTTTTCAGGCAGTATTGATCTGTTCGCCAACATTGCACTTGACCCGTTGGCGTGGGCTGGTAAACCAGCGGTCTTAGCAGCTAAGTATGCACGTAGTGGACGTTTTGTTGACGCTGCTGACGCTGGCAGAAGTTTCCGCAATCCTCTCAATTTAGCTACCGGAGCAGACGAGTTCGTTAAAACCCGTCGCTTCAAACGGTTTGATGAACGCCTTGACAAAATGGCTGACGGTATTGACGAAGGGTTAGCAAGTCGTTTACAAAGCCGAGAGTCTCTTACCCTTGAAGATTTAACCCGAGTTGATGAACTCGCTGGTCAAGTTTATAAAGAGTTCAAAAACTTGCCGGGGATGACCCAAGAGTTAGCGTATTCGCTTTCTCGTTACAGTGGGGAAAGCCGAAGCCTTGTCGCCCGGTTAGCTATGGGTGACGCTAAAGCCATGCAAACCATTGAGGACGCAGCAGGCGCATGGGCGAAAAGCGCACAAGACGGCGGCAAATTTACTGAACTTAACAAGCTCTACGACGAGCTAGACGAATTACGCAAACGAGGCGATGAAGCGGTTGATCCGTTTTCGGGCCGTGACCCGTTGCAACCTATTGACGAAATCGCTGTCTTTAATAAAGAAAATCAAATTGCTCTTTTAGAAAACCAGATTCGTCGTGCAGCAAACGATTTGCCTGCCGAGTTGCCATACATAGACGCACTCAACATTAAAGAACTAGAACTTCGTAACTTAGCGAAATTCGCAGACGAACCGATGGACGCCGCCGCAGCGATCGCTCGCCTTGACGCCCTCAACCAAAACCCCAATCTTGTTACCGCAGCAGCAGATCAACTGGTGCTACAAGTAACCGGCGGAAACGTAGGAAGTTTAGCTAAACCTCTAAGCATTTCCATGATGGGCGACCTTGGATACGGCGTGTCTACTTTTGTTGCGAACACCCCTTACCTTGGGACAGCAACTTCGTTTGTAGGGCGAAAGCTCACTGTGTTCAGCGAACGGGTGCCTCAAAACCTTATTAACTGGGATGACGCCGACCAGTCGTTCAACCAGTTTGAACGAATGATTCGTGACGCTGAACGAGTTAAATACAAAGGCACAAATCTTTTCGATCAAGCCAAAATTAACGGCGATGAGTTGTTAGGCAAATGGGCACGTCAAACATCTCAACAAGGCCGTAAAGAATTGTTTGACCAAACCGTTAGAGATCTCAACAAAGGTGTTGTAGATATTTACGGTGACAAAGTTTTGAAAGGTTTACCTGACGCAGAAAAAGCAGAGATGATGAAGTTTGCGTTGCTGAAAATGAAAGGGAATTTAGATCAAGCGCAAAAAACTTTGAACGCTCAATCAGCTAACGCTCGTGTGTACGGTAACGGTTCTTTAAGTTTTGATATTGCTGAAGAAGGCGGCAAAACTACAAGGCGTCATTTACAAAACTTTACTCCTCAACAACTAGCTCAATCTTCACTAGTTCCTCGCTATGACCTTATTTCAAATCTCTACAAAAAAGGTCCAATCAGTAACGCTATAGGAGACTCCCAAAAAGCTCTAAACGAAATGATGGGCGTGTGGAAAAAAGGTGTTCTGCTTCGACCAGCGTGGCCCATTAGAGTCCTGTCGGACGAACTTGCACGTTCCGCTGCGCTAGTCGGCGGTATCGAAACTATGCGGGGCGCAATGGCCGGGTTCGGTAACTTGCGTGCCCAATGGTTTGCCCGTAACGGTGAAGATGTGATGGAACCAGTGTTGGCGCAAATGCGAGAAGCGTTAACAGAAAAAGGCATTGATGACATTGACCTACTAGATAAAGGTCAACTGTATGAACGCTATCTAAACGATGTAGTTGATGGTTCCCAAGACGCTGTAACAAAACTTGTTCGCAAAACTATTGGCAAAGAATACGGCACTCGTCGCACAGTGAAACGAGTAGGTGCTCTTTCAGGCGTAGGAATGTGGGCGATGGGACCAGCCGGTCTTGCCGCCGCAGGAATGTACGGGTTATATGCCCGTAAATCTATGCAGAAATTGGCTGTTAGAGAAGTCGGCCAAAACTTTGGGTACCAGTTACGGGACATAGCTAAGGTTCAACTTGGTGACGAGATAGAAGAACTTACTCGTCGGGGCGCTGATCCTACTGATACGTTAAGTCCGGCGGACGCTGCTACCCGAGTAGAAGATTTGAAAAAAGCTGCCGAGCTTTTAGAAATGCAATCCAAGACGCTGCTAGGTGGCCGTCGAGTTCGCAATAGTCGCAGTCTTACGCCAGATCGTCGTCAACGGGAATCGTTGAAAAGGGAACGTCGTAATCTTGACCGTGTTTACGGCAGGGTAGATGAAGCTGATCGTTCGGCTGCGTTAGTTAACTTTGACCGGGTTGGTCAGTTAATGAACGATGCTCGTGTCGGTGGCTACTACATGGGTGGCTATAAATTTGCCAACGAGTTTGGTGATACGCCTTACGACGTTCAAATGAACAAACGTGCGTTGACTGCTAATGCTTCTAACCGGGCGGTAGCGAACAGTATAAATCAGCAAACTAAAGCTGCGGTTCAACAAAATTTGACGCAACGAGTTCACATTAAATTTGATGATTACCTAAATGACCCGAACTCACGGATATTTAGCAGAGGGTACGACGATACTGTCAATAAGCAATGGAAACCCACAGGTGAAGAATGGGGTAACGAGTTCCAAGATTACACTCGCCAATTCTGGCTTGACCCCAAAATCCATAGTGATGAAAGCATTGTTCGGTGGTTGCAAAGCGATAACGCTGCACGCCTGCGAGATGCAATGCCGGAACACATGGAAAGTGTTGACAACATGCGGAAATGGGTGCAAGGCACCCGAGCCGAAATAGACGGCATTTTGCCTACAGTTCAAATTGGGGACGTTGAAGATATTTTTGCGCCGGTGCGAAGCAAACTAGCTAACGGCGAAGATATTTCGTGGAACCAAGACATTGCGCCTCTTATCAAAAAGCACACCCAATCAGATATTCCGCTTGGG
>CAZNQF010000119.1:0-273 GCA_964575125.1 uncultured bacterium | reverse complement strand
CCCCTCCCCCCCCCCCCTCACCCCCCCCCCCCCTCCCCCCCCACCCCCCCCCTCCGCCCAACCGACGTTTCAACCAATTCGGCGAAATCCCTGCTTCTTCAGAAATTGTCGAAAGCATACAAAGCGCCGGTGTTTTCAGTAAAGCCAAAAAAGGCATTGACAACATCATGCAAGCATGGGGTACTGCCACTGTAGCCAACCTGTCTCGAAGCCCCGTGATCGCTGGGGTATACAGGCGAGAAGTTGCACGCCGAGCGCAGGCATACCGTAACG
>CAZNQF010000118.1:0-5867 GCA_964575125.1 uncultured bacterium | reverse complement strand
CGCTACCTTAATCCCCTTTTTAGAAAATAATTTTGAAATGTATCTTCCAATGCCTCTTGAGGCACCCGTAATTAGTGCAGTTTTTCCTTTTACATTTAACATGTTTTTAGGTCATTTAGATTGCTAATTGATTTTGTTAATATAGATCTGTCTATTCTTCGATTTAATCCTGCTAAGACTTTTCCTGGCCCAACTTCTAAAAATTGGGATACATTATTTTCAATCATGTTTTGTATTGATGTCATCCATAAAACAGGATTTTCTAATTGCTCTAGTAAATTAAATTTAATTTCTGCATGCTTTTGAGTAGAACGTGCATTAACATTTGAATATACAGGAAAATTTGCATCCTGAATTTCAGTCGAATTTAGGATATCTGCAAGTGTCTGTCTTGCAGGTCTCATTAAGGGAGAGTGAAAGGCACCGCTAACATTTAACTCAATCACCATTTTTGCACCATTTTTTTTTGCAAGATTCATACAAGATTTTACTGCTTCCATCTCTCCTGAGATAACAACTTGACCGGGTGCATTAAAATTTGCCGGTGCAACAATAGCTTCACCATCATTAATTTTATTACATAACTCAACAATTTTATTTGAAGATAAACCAATTATTGCAGCCATAGTCCCTTTTTCTATTTTTCCTATTTTATACATTGCATTTGCACGATTTTTAACCAAAGAAAGACCTGCTACAAAAGTGAAAGCATTCGCAATAGTCAATGCTGAGAATTCTCCTAAACTATGCCCTGCGACACAAGAAGGAAATTTTCCATTTTCAATTAACAATTTGCCTAAAATAACACTAACAGTAAAAATGGCAGGTTGAGTATATCTCGTTTCTCTTAATTTTTTTTCAGGTCCGTAAAACATTATTGAAGATAAACTACATTCCATAATTTCGTCTGCTAATTTAAAATAGGATTTCCCTAAATCTGTATTATCAAATAAATCTTTACCCATCCCAATGGTTTGGGATGCTTGTCCAGGGAATATAAAAGCTGTATTCAAGCTAAATTCCCCACTTAATCAACATACTTCCCCAAGTAAATCCCCCTCCAAATGCTGCCAACAGGACAAGATCATCTTTTTTAACTCTGTTTTCAGAAACTGCTTCATCTAGCCCAATAGGTATGGTCCCTGCAGTTGTGTTTCCATATCTTTGAATATTAACTAGAACCTGATCTTTCGAAAAATTACATCGTTTGCTTGCAGCATCAATAATCCTTTTATTTGCTTGATGTGGAATAAACAATTTTATATCTTTTCCTGTGAGATCATTTTTTTTCAGTATGTCAGCTGACACATCAGCCATTTTTTTTACAGCAAACTTAAAGACCGTTTTTCCATCTTGAAATACAAAATGTTCTCGTTTTGATACAGATTGAGCTGTTGCCGGTTTAAGGCTTCCCCCAGCAGGTACATTTAAAAAATTACTACCTTTCCCATCAATATGAAGTATTGCATCCATTACTCCAGATTCTTCAGTTGTTTGTTCAAGTAATACACCACCGCCACCATCACCGAAAATAACGCAAGTATTCCTATCAGAATAATCAATTATGGAGCTCATTGTATCTACTCCAATAACCATGACATTTTTGTAGCTACCTGATTCAACTAATTTAGCTCCGGTTTCCAATGCATAAATAAAGCCTGTACAGGCACCACTTAGATCAAAACCCCATGCATTAGTTGCTCCTATCTTATCTTGAACTAATGCTGCAGTCGAAACGACCAACATGTCTGGCGTGCTCGTTGCAATTATAATAACTTCTAATTCATCTGGAGATTTTCCGGATTTTTCTAATAATTTGAGTCCAACGTTTGCTGCCATATCTGAACTTGCCTGACCTTTATCAACCAATCTCCTTTCCTTAATGCCTGTTCTTGATTGAATCCACTGGTCAGACGTGTTAACCATTTTTTCTAGATCAAAATTGGTTAATACCTTCTCAGGTAGGTATTTAGCGGTTGCAGTGATTAAAGCATTCAATTTTTATTTACTCTAAACTGTTTTAGAGAATTAAATATATTTTTTACAAATTGATCATCCACACATTTTTTTGCTACATTAAGGGAATTTACTATTGATCGAATACCTGCACTACCATGGGCGATTATACAGACTCCATCTACACCTAGTAGAGGGGTGCCTCCGTGCTCTTCATAATCATATTCTTTTTTTAATGATGTAAATACTGGTTTCATCAATGAATTACCCAATCTGTAAATTAAGCTCTCTCCAATTCTTTTGTTTATTCCCTCAGTAAAAATATTTACCCAACTTTCTGCAAATTTTAAAACAGTATTTCCAACAAATCCATCACAAACAAGGACTCGCGCTTCACTAGTCAATAAATGTCTTCCCTCGACATTACCAACAAAACTATTAAGATTTTCTTTAAGCAATTTATAGGTCTCTTTATACAGTTCATTACCTTTAGTTGGTTCTTCTCCGATATTAACTAATCCAATTTTTGGATTTTTACAACCCTCGATGTGTTCTAAGTGGTATGAAGCCATAACTGCAAATTGTAATAAATGATAGGGTTTTACTTCAGGATTTGCACCCACATCACATAGGATTTTTCCACCTAAATTTGTCGGAATATATGCACCTAGGGCTGGCCTCCGAACACCTTCTATCCTACCCAACAATAAAAGAGCCGTAGCCATAACAGCACCTGTGCTTCCTGCACTAATAAAAGCATCTGCTTCTCCGTTCTTAACAAGATTTAATCCCTTTACAATTGAAGACTCAGGTTTTGATTTAATGATTCTAGATGCTCTATCATCGACAGATATAATATCTGGAGCATGGCAAATAGAAAGATTTTGTGGTAACTCCCCATCTAAATGATTTTGAATAGTTTTTTCATCTCCGACTAATGTAATTTGGATCTCGTCTGGTAAAATTGATTGCGCTTCTAGTGCGCCATTAATTCCAACTGACGGAGCTTCATCACCACCCATAATGTCAAGGGCGAGATTCATTAATATTAATTAGTCATTTGTTGAAATGACAGGCCGTCCTCTATAGTATCCGCAATTTGGACATGCACGATGTGAAAGTTTTGTTGACCCACATTGTGCACATTCTGAATAATTTACGGATGCTGCTTTATAGTGCGTCCTTCTTTTTCTACCACGAGCTTTTGATTGTCTTTTCTTTGGTAATGCCATAAAATTTTCCTTTATTTAATTTGATGTTAAATGGCTAAGTTTTTCAAATGGAGTATGAACTCTATCATTTTTACAATTGCAATAATCCTTGTTTAAGTTAGTTCCACAAACTGAACATAATCCTTCACAACCTTCTTTACATAATATTTTTATGGGTTTTGAAAGATAAATTAAATCTTTCAAATAAGAAGAAATGTCAACCATATTCATATCATCTGTGAACAAAATAACATCCTCATTTTTCTTTTTTAAAAGATCATGCTTTGATGTTAATAAAAATTTAAATGTATGATTAATGGTGTTTTTAAATTTGTTTAAACATCTGTCACATTTTAGCAATAATGTATACTCTAAAGAACCATCTAATTTAAAACCCTGAGATTCACTTTTACATGATACCTTACAGATAATTTCCGGCTTAAAAAACTGTAGATTAGAGAAGTCAAATGATTCATCAACTAGTGAATATTCTTGATTAGAAAAACCATTTATCAGTTCGTTTCTATATAATTCCATGCGATAATTGAAGACAACTTAACTCTGGTTAGTTGGTATGAATATTAGGTTTAATCACTTTTAGTTTGATTCGTTGTCTGTATTAGGTGATTCATCATCGTTATCAATCTCAAGATTAGATTCGTCAGATTTATCTTTTTCACTCTCGATACTATCTTCATAGGGCTCATCATTAAGACCAAGCTCTTGTGATTCATCTTCATCTAAATCATCTTCATCTTTTCTTTCTAGAAGATTATCATTATCAGATTTTTTCTTAAAAATAAGATACATTATGGTTTCACCTACACTCAATACTGATAGGCCATAAGAAACAACAGATAAGACTACCATAAAAATAAAAATACCCAAAATAATAGCTGATGCTGTTTCCGTTCCAGTTAGGTTTCCACCATCATTGTATGGTGTAAAAGACAAACATATGCAACAACATTTACTTATACACGATGTAATACAACATAGTGTCCCACAAATTGTATTGATGAATTCAGGATAGACCTTTTCATAGGCATAACTAACTATCTTATGGAGTTTTTCTCCCATGAACCATTCACATCCAAACCCATAATTCACCAACGAAAAGCTTGCATTCATAAACCATTTGAAAACAAATACACCAATCGCTAGAATAGGTAAAAGTACAACATGGTATAGCAAAATTCTCCAAGGTTGCGACCAAGTTATAGAATACGATTGAAAAACTGTTCCCATAGTATCCTCTTCTCCCGTGCCCACGATTAAAGGAGCATAAAGAACTGATGTAAAGAATACTATACCAGTATAAATTGTGAAAAGTGATCCTAAAAAGTAAAAAAGAAATGGAATGGAAAATAAAAATTCACCTACATATGGTATTTTACCAATCTACGCAAATAAACCTGCAAATATGAGGAAAAAGGTTATGATAAATGCTATAGAAATGGGAGCCATAAGAACAGAGGTCCAATGTTTTTTTACAAATTTACAAGAATCTGCTGATGAATAGAATTCATCTCCTTTTAATTGTTTGTAGGTTACCCTTGAAACGGCGGTGCAAGCCAGGGAAATGGAAATTAATAATATAAATGCTCCAACATCAAAAATGATACATGCAAGCAAGGACGATGATTCTGGAACACCTAAAAGGCATGGGTACAATCCAAAATCTGTCCAAATATCTTCAAATGAATATCCGCTTAACATAAGTGAGATTGTGGTCAACACCCAATAGAATGAATAGCCCGTTAAGAGGCCCGCCAACAATATCATTATTTTTTTACCGCTCAGTGCAAGCCGGGGTGCTCTAAAAATATCCCTTATATCAAAATGTAATTTCACTGGTCCCATATATTTTACTCCTTGGTTTCTCTAACATAATCTATCCATGTCTCAATTGACATGGTATCTCTAATTGTTTTGGCACTAACCATTGCTGAATCTTTTGTACTAAAAAAACCAACTCTTACCCTATACCATAATTCATTAGTTTTTTGTTTATTATAGTCCTGAATATACGAATTGAATCCTTTTAACTGCATTTTTTTCATAAATTATTCTGCACTCTTTTTATCTTTTTTTGATGCAACCTGAATGGTATAATAACCGATATTTTTAGGCGGACTAAGTTGATCTGTTTTAGCTATAGTATCTGCTATTACTGATACAGTGGGTACTTTGTTACTTAGTTTTTCTGAGTCTTCTAGCCATGCATTATCTGACTCAGTCCAACTTGTTTTAGGGGAGGTTGTTAATTTCTTTTTCTCTGTTTTTACAGATTCTTTTTTTTTGCCTATTTCCAATGGAAATAATTGAGTAGAAATGACTTCTCCATACCATAAAACGGATACCTTTAGATTATAATGTCCTTCTTTATCAGGGGTATACTTTATGGTAGACAAGTCCTCTGTAGTTTTCATATGCTTAATTTTTAAAATACTATTTTCAGGTTTTTCAGAGAGAGCCCATTTATATTTTAGAGATTTAATATTATCTGGATTCTTAGCTATTAGAGAAATTTCTTCACCAACAAATCCATTTGGTTCGATTTTATCGCAATTAATAAAAAGGTTGCAAACCAATATTAATAGAATTCGAAACTTGATTCTCATTAAATATGTTAATTATTAAATCGAGAAGAAACTAAATACAATTGAATGCTCGGAAGATGACTGTATATTAATAATT
>CAZNQF010000117.1:0-5936 GCA_964575125.1 uncultured bacterium | reverse complement strand
ATACACCAATTTCCTTTCCTAATAGGAATCTGTTTGAGTTGATTGTCAAATTTTTCTTTTTCAATTGTATTAAATTTAATTCCTTTTATCGATGGAGGAATGTATCCTATTTCATTTCTTAAAAATTTAATCTGAGAATATTTTTTTACAAATTTATCCATAATTTTTTGAGCTTTGTCAAGCTCTCCTATTGCATCCATACTTCGAATCATCATACCCACAATTCTAGATAAATCTTTCGAATTAGGATAGGTAAAAATAAAGTTTTTATTGTGTTCAAATGCTTGACTATAGAGCCCTAATGAATAAAAATACTGTCCCATTTTACTAGAAGCATTTTCTGTATATTTAAATTTTGAATGATTGGTAACTAATTTTTTGAATATTTTAAATGCGGAATCTCCATCTACATGTGTTAAACCGGATAAATAAATTATTCTAGATGTGTGTCCATATTTTTTTTGTAGTTCAGGTAGTAATTTCCTTACAGATTCAATTTCTCCATTTTCTATTTGATCAATATATTGATCTATCTCTTGGGTAAATCCAATTTGAACTAATAATAACAGAATGAAAGAGATAAATCTGAAACTCATTCAGTCTCTAGTGAATCAATTATTAAATCGTCTAGACGCAATCGCTCTTCATGATCTAAGGTATCTATTATTGACAATTTAAATTTCAATAATTTTATGGTCATAGAATTATTCTTAAATGCCTCTAAATATGAGAGCGCATTTTCCTCATTACCTATCTCTACCTTATAATTAATCAAACGAACTAAAGCTTCCCTGTTTTCTGGAAATTTATCTACAATATTTTCATAAATATTTTCAATATCAGAATACTGATTTAATTCAAATAATATAGATTCAATTTCTTTATAAATATTTTTATTAGGATTTGATTCCAACAATACAAACTGCTTCAAATAATTCAATGCATCATTTTTTTTACCTTCGCTTTTGTAGATTTTTCCTAAATATAAAAATGGCTTTGATGATGTAGGTGATAACTTGATTGCCTTATTGAACTCATATTTTGCTCCGGCTTGATCACCAGATTCCATTTTTTCTATTCCTGAATATATATGAAATTTACCCAAATCCAATGTGGAATTATTACCTAAGATTTTAGCCAATAAACGATTCCATTTTTCTGCCTCAGACCAATCTTCTTTCTCTTCCGCTATATCTAACATCAATTCTACAGCCCATGTATTTCTTCTATCTAATTTTAGAATATATTCACATTCTCTTTTAGCTAACTTTAAGGAATTCAATGATTTATAGTCTTCTGCTAAAGCCTTATGTATTGCAATAGTAACTGATTTAGATAGTCCAGGTCGTATAGTCAAAGATTGATGAATTTTAATTGCCTGTTCAGGATATTCATCTCTTATCGTTTTTCCTAAAAGTAAATAAGCTTCAATGTGGTCAGTGTCTTTTTTAACTACCTTCTGTAATAAAGAAACTGCTGTTTTTTTATCCTGTTTTACTAAGCAATGGAGTGCTTCAGTGAAAAGAAATTCGGGATTATTTGATTTTCTTGACTTCCAATTAAACAGGGAGAACCATGCAAATCCTAACAAAATGAATTCGGATAAAACATTGATTGAAATAACCAATAGCTCTACTCTTCAATTTGGGCATCATAAATATCTGAATCAATGTCGGCATTTCTCAGATCATTTAATTCGTTAGAAATGGATTGAGCCTTATGCTTGAGAGAACGTATTTCTGATTTAGCAGATATAAGTGAGGTTTCTAATAATCCATAGACAACAAAAATACCTATTCACGAAGAAATTAAAAATAACACTGCAACTTTCGTATTCTCAAATGATTAGAAAAGTAAATTAATCGTTACTGTTTCAGTGTTTTCTACGAGGACAAGCAGTAACCCAAGTATAATAAAAATACCCAAGAATATTTTTATAAATTTCATGATGCAACTGTTAGATTTGGTACAATTTGACCCTGTAAACTAATTCCTGATGTTTCAAGAATATGTATATGGACTTCATCCTTTATTTTAGAATTTTCTTTTGGAAAGGTAACCCATTTATTTGTATCAGTTCTTCCTGCCCAATTTAATGAAGATTTTTTACTCTCCTTCTCAACTAGAACGGTTTGCACCGTTCCTATTAATTTTTGATTATTTTCCAGTGTGTGCTCTTTTTGTAAGTTTATTAGTTGTACAAGACGATTTTGTTTGATCTCCTCAGGTATCTGGTCCTTATATTCAACCGCTTTTGTAAAAGGTCTTGGAGAATATTTAAAGGTAAAAGCAGAGTCAAATTTTACTTTATTTAAAACATCCAGAGTATCCTGAAAGTCTTCCTCAGTCTCTCCAGGAAAACCAACGATTATATCAGTAGAAATACCTATATGCTTGATTTTATTTCTGATCATGTCAATCTGTTTCAGAAAATGACCTTTTGTATACGTTCTGTTCATACGTTTTAAAACTTTATCAGAGCCTGCCTGTAACGGAAAATGTATTGAATCACATATGGATTCAAATGAAGACATTACATCTAATAATTCTTCAGTTACATCTTGAGGATGGGGTGATGTATATCGGATTCGCTTAACTCCTTTAACTGAAGCAACCGACTTCAATAATTCAGGAAACTTGACACTATCATAGTTGTAAGAATTTACATTTTGACCTAGAAGGGTAATTTCAACAAATCCATTGTCAACCGCATGTTCAATTTCATCCATAATACTTTTTACACTTCTGCTTCTTTCTCTTCCCCTTGTAAAGGGTACAATACAAAAGGTGCAGAATTTATCGCAACCTCTCATAATAGAAACCCATGCATTGATTCTACTTGGAAATAAATTATCATAAACCTCAAACCTTGATAATTTTGTATCTACAATATTATTTTCTTTTTTATTCCTCCGTAAATACTCTGGAAGTTTTCTATATGCATCAGGTCCCAAAATAAGATCTACATATGGTTTGTTAACTAAAATGTCGTCCTTTAAATTTTGAGCCATACACCCTAGAACACCAATTAATACACTGGGGTTAGCTTTTTTAACTTTATTAAATAATCCTAATCGTGAATGAATTTTGTCTTCAGCGTGCTCACGAATTGCGCAAGTGTTTACAAAAATAGCATCTGCCTTACTCATCTCGCTGGTTGGCTTGAACCCTTCTTTATGTAATAAACCCTCAATAAGTTCCGAGTCTGCTACATTCATTTGACATCCATAAGTTTCTAAATAATATGACTTATTCATTTCAATAAAACTTTTGGATTTTATCCATTAAAAAAATAGTTCAGGGGATTTTGGGGAGTTCCGTTTAAGATTACTTCATAATGTAAATGAGGAGCGGTAGACCTACCTGTGTTGCCTGTTTCTCCAATAAGTTCGCCTCTTTCTACTGATTGGCCTTTTTTTACTTTTATTTTTGATAAATGCAAATATTTTGTTTCAAATCCAAAACCGTGGTCTATGATAATATACTTTCCATATCCTCCTCTGTAACCAGTTCGCTTGACAATCCCATTGGCTGGTGATTTAATCAATGCACCACTGTAAACAGAGAAGTCCTGCCCATCGTGGAATCTTCTTATCCCATCGATAGGATCTTTTCTATAACCATATCCAGAATTTAAATAACCTTCTATAACAGGCCTGATAGATGGTATATGTTTTAATTTTTCTTTATTTTCCAATATTTTCTGGTGAATCTCATTAAAACTATTCAACTCTAATTTTACTTTTCTTTTCAATGCATCAATATTATTTTCAAGATTATAAACTTCCGGATCCATTTTTTCAGAAAAATAGGTAAAATCAAATGAATCTTTTATTCTTGCTCCACCAATACCTACCTCACGAATATCTGAATCAATTATTGGAAGTCCAGAAAACTTTCGTAGTTCTTCATCTTGTTTCTCTAAAACTTCAATTTTTGTATTCAAAAGAGTAAGCTCTGAATTAAGATCATTTAGTGTTGTTGACAAATTACTATATTCAGAACGAATTTTTTTTAATTTGAGATTATAAAATATTTCTGTGATTGAATCTGCTGTAAAAAACAGTATACTCCCTAAAAAACATAAAACTATACAGATGAAAGCAATAATTGATCGGAAGGAAAAATGCCACTGACGAACTCTATTTTTTCCTTCAGTTTGTAAAATTAACAATTTTTGATGTTTTTTCATTGTATTAGATTTAAGAATACTCAGCAAGTTTACAAGGAGATTTGCTGAAATACAATTCTTATTGAGTTGAGAAGTATTATATTAATTTCTATAATAATGTTCGGTTAAATATATTTTTTCTATAGTTAAATATCGCCAACTTCAGCTTTGTCTTTTTCATTTTCGTCTAAAGGAACCTCAATCTTTTCTTCAACCACATCATCCACAGTAGCAATATCTGAGTCATCTAATTTGTACTCTTCCTTAACTCGATGGATTTCCATTTTTTTTTCTTTAATGATTAATTGAATTTCATCAACTTTCTGAATAATTTCAAAAAACTCAGCGTTCCCCGTAAAGTTTACCATATTTTCTTCTTTTGCATGCGTACAGACAAACTGACCTAACCTTTCATATAGTTTAGACAAATCCCTCTCGTGTTGATGTACTTCCAATTTTATTTTACTAATTCGTGTGACTTCTTCAGTTTTTGCAACTGCAACTTTACTTACTTCCTCAGCTTTCTCTACAGCAACAGATGTCCACTCTTTTACTGTTTCTTTAAAATCATCTAATAATTTTGACATTTTAATTCTCTATTGTTAATCGTGTTAAGTTTTGTAATTCTTTCATTATTTAAGTATGATAATTAATACTGAATCTGTTGTAAAAATACGACTTCTTCCAACTCTTTTAATGAGTTAAAAATCTTTATTGGTATTTCATTATCAATCCGAATTGCACCCAAAGCAAATCCATCTTTTTTCCTACTAAGCAAATATAAACCGATGTTAACTCCACCCTCTCCTAAAAGTGTACCAACCTTACCCACGACTCCTGGCACATCTTTATTTTTAATAAATAAAATATTTCCCCTTGGTTCTATATCTAGTTCATATCCCATAAAATGAACGAATGCCATCCTTTTTGAATCAAATACTGTTCCATGAATATCCTTAGTTCCGATTGATGAGGAAACAGTGGTACGAACAATATTCGAGTATCCACTGGAATCTGATGATTCAGATTTCTCAATCGTAATTCCCAATTCTGTTGCAACGGCTTCCGCATTGATAAAATTTAATCGTTCGCTAACTCTATTTGATAAAAATCCTTTCAAAAAAGATAAAGTTATGGGATTTGGATCGTTTATTTTACCAGCACATTCTATCTTTATTACATCCACAACTCCCTCTGTAAAATGGGCTTGTGTTGTCCCTAATTTTTCTGCTAAATCAAGAAACGGAGCTAACTCATTTAATTTACTAAAATCATTTAACGGAATATTTAGAGCTCCCGATAATTTACTTTCTATCAGAAAGTCCTTTACGGATTCACAGATTGCTATTGATACCCCTTCCTTTGCCTCACGAGTGGAGGCACCTAAATGGGGTGTAAGAATAATATTTTTTGTTTGTATTAATTTATGTTTAGGGTCTAATGGCTCATGTAAAAAAACATCTATTGCAGCACCTGAAATTATATCATTATTTAGCGCTGTAGAGAGATCATTTTCATTAATAATACAACCTCTAGCAACATTAATTATTACAGAGGTAGGTTTCATCAATTTTAATTTATCCAAATTAAATAAATTTCTAGTTTTGTTATTTATGGGTAAATGGAGAGTAATAAAATCTGATTCTCTTATTAGGGAATCCAAATCCACTAATTTTAAATCATCAACATTAAACATTTCCTGGGTTAAAAATGGATCATATGCAATTATGTTCATCTGAAATGATTTACAACGATTCATAACTTC
>CAZNQF010000116.1:0-5957 GCA_964575125.1 uncultured bacterium | reverse complement strand
TATTTTTGTTGTAATTTCATATTCCAACCCCGTTGTGGATTGAATAACAGGAATTACCTCTTTTTCATCTTGGTACAAAATTGCGAGGCCCATTTGGACCCGTTTTACCTCCATCTTATCGTTTTCAATTACCTGCAACTGAACAGGTTGAATTCCTAATCGCTGAGCTTCCTGTTCCTCCTCTTCGTTAGCATCCGGTGTGCTAAATTCAATCCTTTTATTACCCTTTCCATACGCTTCATTTTCTTCTAAATAATCCTGGAGATATCTTCTGTTATTTCCATATTCACCTGGGAGATTATCAGAGAAAAATACTTTCATGGTCATTAGGTCGTCTATTTTTTCCAAAACTGATCGACTGGATGAGCTCAATGTATACATATCGTTATCAGTGAGGTCAATACGATTAAACCAATTACGTGAAATTAAATTTAATAAGATAAGGCTGACCGCAATAATTAGGACTGGTACCGTAAACGATTTTTTCCATTCAAATTTTGGATTTATCTCCATTTTCTCACCTCCATCAATTTATATGTAAGGAAGAGAAAAAATCCGATAACAGAACCAAAATAAATCAGATTTCTAGTATCAATGACTCCTCTTGATAAATTAGTAAAGTGATAATCTACGCTCAAGAATTGTATAGTCCCTGCCAGCGCTGAGGGTACAAACATGAGCATTTTATCAAGTAACCAAAAAACAATAACAATGAACACTGCAATTATAAAGGAAACAACTTGATTGTCCGTTACACTGCTTGCAAATGTCCCCGCTGAAGCATAAACCGCTCCAACCAAAGCTAGCCCGAGATATCCGCAAAGTACTGCACCATAATCAATGTTGGTTCCCACCTGCATCAAAGTGAAAAAATGAACCAGCGTTATAGCTAGTCCTGCTACTATCAATGTTACCGAAGCAAGATATTTCCCCACAATAAACTCATATATTTAGATGGGAAGAGTGTTGATCAATTCAATGGTTCCCAAATTTCTCTCTCTCGCAACCAAACTCATAGATATGGCAGGGATGAAAAACAAATATACCAGTGGTGTTATATTAAACAACGCCCTCATATCTGATTGATTTATAAGAAAAAATGTGTTAGTGAAAAAATATCCGTTCACCACGGCAAACACCACCAAAAATATGTATGCCATTGGACTATTAAAATATGAGCGGATCTCATTCATATAGATTGATCTTATATTATGCATCGGCCACCCCCGTAACTGTCAAGTCTCTGAAAACATCTTCCAAATTAGATTCTTTTGTTTTCATTTCCAAAATAACCCATTTCTTTTCAACAGCATAATCAAAGATATCTTTTCTAGGGTCACTACCTCGAGGAAATTCAATGTGAGCGATTGCACTTTTTCCCTCGTCAGTGAAACTCACACAGGTGACACTTGGGACTACCGCTTTCATCTCTTCAAAGGTTTCCTTCGTTGCATTAAGTAGTTCCATTGATAGAGACATATTACCCTGTGTATTTGAGATCAAGTCCTCACTGGTTCCATCTGCAACGATTTTTCCATTATTGATGATTAGGATTCTATCCACAGTTGCCTGTATCTCCTGCAAGATATGGCTAGATATAACTACCAACTTCTCTCTGCCTAATCCTTTTATCAATTCACGAATTTCAACAATTTGATTCGGATCCAACCCACTGACCGGTTCATCCAAAATTAATATTTTTGGGTCATGAATCATAGCGGCAGCTAATCCAATCCGCTGCTTATATCCCTTTGAACAAGTTCCAATTTGTTTATGAATGATTCCGCTGAGCCCACACTGTTCAATTACTCTTCCGAGTGCTTCACTAAATTTCTTCCCTCTTATATTTCGTACGGACCCAATAAATTGTAAATAATCATAGACAACCATTTCCGTGTATAACGGATTTAGTTCTGGTAAATATCCAATAGATTTTTGTATTTCAAGCTCCTGCTCCACTATATCCATTCCGTTTATTGTAACAGTTCCCGCTGTAGGAGCGAGAAACCCGGTTAATACTTTCAAGGTTGTGGACTTACCTGCACCATTGGGACCCAAAAAACCCACAATCTCTCCATCATTTATATCAAAACTGATGGATTTGACAGCTTTTACGGGACCATAGTTCTTAGATAAATTTTCCACCTTTATCATATATATTCCTCCATAAAAATTAAAATTAAGGTTGCGAAATTAGGTTTATACTTAATAAGGAACAAAGAGTTCCCAAAAAAAATTATTTACTCATAATTTTTTATTATATTTCACTTTTTCTTTAGATTTTTCTCCCTACTAAAAGGTAAAGAATAGTGCCCGTGAATAATGCAAGAAATCCCTTTAAAGAACCTAGCTCATTGCTCAACACAGCTGACTCCTGAAGCCATGACAAAACTGCAAACATGATTCCAAATGATGAGAGATAGAGCCAAATAAATTTGTTCACTTATTCCGGATATCCAATTTTTTCAAATGGATTAACAACACTTGAGATTAGATTCCTTGAGTGAGCTGCAATCCTTTTTAAATAGCGCGCGTACAATCCAACTGCGGAAGCGCTCCCTGTATCAAGATCATTAATTTTTCCAGAAATAATATCATGAGTAATGGCATCACTTTGTGATGAAATATTTTCCTTGTATTGTCCCATGAGTCCGCGGGCTTTTTCAATGTCCTGATTTTTAAATGCATCAATTGTATCTTCAAATAGTTTGAAGGAAATTTTTTCTATAGTGGACAATTGCTCTTCAATACTACCTCCGGTCAACCTTTTTGGATGGTTTAGCGCTAGGTCATATATATTTTTAGTATAATCACCAATCCTCTCAATATCAATTACCACGCTAACAAGAACCAAGCCGGACCCAATATCCTCTTTTCCTCCAACAGCTAAGTGAGTCATGATTTTCCGTCTAACATCTCGCTCAAACTCATTTATTTTTTTATCCATTGCAAATATATCAATATTAATATCTGAAGAGTCTGACTCCCTTAGTGAATTAATAGAGGCCTTGAACATGGTCAAGTCAATATCAAGCATCTCATGACACTCACTTAGCGCTTGCTCATATAAGCTATCTGATTTAAAAATTTCAAATATTTGTTTAAACATTGTTACCTCCCAATAAAAATGATTAAAAACGGTAAAAGAAAAAAGAAAATTGCTAAATAGATAACAGGTAAAAATCTATTCTTGAAAGATTTCTCAGAAATCCATTCTGCTAATTTTATTGGAATATTTTTCAGTAGAGGATTGAGAAATATAATTACAATACCAAAAATATTAAAAAATAAATGAGCAAAAGCTGCCACCATAGCGGTAACATTCAGCGTCAGTGAAGCCAAAAGGGCCGTCACTGTTGTACCTAAATTGGCACCCAGTGTGAACGGATATATTTGTCTTAAAGTAACAACTCCCGCCCCCGCAAGGGGTACAATTGTGGAGGTTGTAATAGATGAACTCTGAACCATAATTGTCAATATCATTCCAAACGCTATTGCACGCACCGCTGTTTTAAATATATACTTGTCAAAATATTGTTTAATATTATCTAACACCAAACTTCTCAACAATTTAACAATACTGAATAACATTAAAAATGTTAATAGAATACTAATAAAAATAAAAACTCCATTATTATCAAAGCTTAAGCTTTCAAGATGTTTGGAACCCCATTTAATTGCTGTTTTAATTGGACTTTTAAATACCTCATCGGTGCTGATAGTTCCAAAGAGCAGAGTCCCCAGACCTGTGGCTGTTTTTTCTAATATACCAAACATCATTTCAATGGGAAATAATATCAGTACCGCTAGTACATTAAAAAAATCATGAACTGTTGACGCTGCAAAAGCACGTTTGAATTCACTGCCTCGATTGATATGACCAATAGAAACAATAGTATTTGTGACTGTTGTACCAATGTTCGCCCCCATGATCATAGGGATTGCACCTGAGAGGCTAACAGCGCCTCCGCTTACCATACCTACAATTATTGATGTTGTAGTGGATGAACTTTGAAACAATGTAGTAGCTAAAATTCCAATAAATAGTGCTAAAAATGGATCGCTGGTAGTTGTCATTATATTTTTTGCAAAATCGCCGCCCATATGTTTTATCCCAGACGAAAGCCCTTTTATACCAACAAGAAATAAATAGAGGCATAGCAAAACACCTATAATTTTAAAAAGAGTCTGTAAATTTCCTTTTTTAATCATTCTATCTTTTAGTTTGCATTAATTTATTTAAATGCTAAAAAAAATCAAAAACTGAATTGAAAATTGATTACAAAATCGGTACTAGACTCATCATTTTCCTTTTTGATTCTAATATTTGGTGCTATTATTAAACCACTCCCCGGCGTATAACCAAAACCTAAGATCATGTATGAGTCTATGTCAGATTTAATTGTGTGTAAATCATATCTGCAATAAACAGAAATAGAGCTGTTCTTTTGCCAGTTAATATATCCTGATGCTAATGTTTTTTTCGCACGATTTTTCAAAGCATTGTACTCTATTCCTGCCCTCAAAGAATTTTTATGATATCCGGAAAACACTCCTATTACAGTAGAAACTGAATCTTCATGAAAAGGTTCATGAGAAAACACAGTTCCAAAATTGATACCTTCATTTTTTGAGAGGTTCTTTTGCCCCGACACTAACTGAAGTGATAATTTTTTATATTTATCATTTTCACTATTTTTATACCCCGAACCATTTGTTACCATTCCGTTTATGTACCAAGACGTTGAAATATTTTTTGCGATTCCTATCCCAAAATCGGCTGAAGATGAATATTTATTTTTATCCATAGCGGTTTTTGAAATAAACCTGTTTCCCCATGTTTTTTCATGTATGTTAAACATATTCATTCCTATTAATCCAATTGAGAACCTTCCAAACTGATTTTTCCAAGATACATTCGCTTTTTTTAAATATATATTTTTGGGAGATGTTGTTTCTTGATAATCAACATCTGTTTGAAACGTAAATGACAAATCAGAAGACATATTCTTTTTATAAGTAAAATAAGCTCGTTTAATTCCAAACTCATTAGAGCCATCTTCCTGTCGTGTAAAATCAAAATAAATTTTACTATTAATTGAATTTTGCTCTGAACCTAAAGCAAAACTGAATAATAATAATAATAATAAATAATTTTTGAGATTTCTTTTATTGTTAAGTCTAAATAACATATTCTTTACTCCTATGATTAATTACTAATTACACCTTTCACTATTTTTTGAAAGAACAAGTTCATTCATTTTTTCAATATCAGCAATATTTATCTCTTCTGGGATATGAGAAAGAGAGTTAAGAACCTCAGAGTTAAATTTGTCTAGATAATCTGAGATACTTAGGTAGACCCATCTACCTTCTTTTCTTTTTTTTATTAAATTTGAACTATCAAGTAGCGTTAAATGTTTAGAAATATTATATTGAGGGAGGTTTAATATATCAGCCAAATCACATTCACATAATTCTTCCTTAGCATTCAAAAGAACACAAATAATGCGAAATCGAGTTTGGTCAGAAAGAGCTTTAAATATTTCTAATGGGTAATCCATCGCTAAATGAATTTAAAAAAATATGCATATATGCGCAACTATACTAATAATTAAATTAACGTACTAAAACCATTTTCCCCGATTGAATGTGATCTTTACTTATAACTTTATACAAATACACACCGGATGGCATTTCCTGTCCCAGATTATTTAGTCCGTTCCAAACTATTTTGTGCACTCCGAAATCTTTTAATTTGTTTTCCAACTGTGCAATTTTTCTTCCCAAAGCATCATAAATTACCGTTTCAACCTCCGTGCGCATAGGCAAAAAATATTGAATAGTTGTGGTTGGATTAAATGGGTTGGGGAAATTTTTTGATATTATAAAATTAACTGGCTTTGTGGTTGCTGATATAGCAAGGGAGATTGGAATAAATTTTATAGCCAATTCAT
>CAZNQF010000115.1:5491-5973 GCA_964575125.1 uncultured bacterium | reverse complement strand
CCCACAGAGAATTTATATGCCATTCTGTGCGCTTCTCCAATGGACACATAGCATCTAATTCGGGATCAAGAAACTCATACATATTCCAATCCCAGACCGAATTTCCCTCTCGGTCAACTTCATGAACAATATCGCTATACATCTTTGTTCAGTCAACCTCCGTGCCATGTAAACCTCCCTTCCACTAAGCGGCTACCTGACCTGGTATGAGCCCTGCTGGTTCCCCTTGGCTCGGGTACATAATATGTCCGGTGGATAGGCGCAAGACATCGTGATGTTGATATGGCGTCTCTACCTCCCAAATTAGATTACCGTCCCAGTCATATTCGAAAACTGCATCGCCGTACCCTATGAATCCAGCTTCAACTGGTGCCTTTCGTTCTGCTGGTGATTTAGTTGTTGCGGGATAGAGCAAATGACCATTAGGTAACAGTGTTGCATGTAGTCCCGGTAGATAAGACATTGGCCACCGATATACGACT
>CAZNQF010000115.1:0-5440 GCA_964575125.1 uncultured bacterium | reverse complement strand
GTAGCCTCTATTGGCCTTCAATGAGTTATGGAAAGTAACCCCCTTAAGCGCCGTACGTGCAACGTTTATAGTCATTTAAGTCTCCCACAAAATCCGACACCTAGTGAACCACTATTATTATTTTAGCAATATATACTAGAGCAATGATCTGAACAAATATATAGTATCAATCTCAAGACTGAATCTCGGATTTGTTTGCTATCATTAACTGATCCTCGTCCCACAACAATTTTCTGTGCTCGATTAGTTGATCTATGGAAAAGACTCAGGTTGTCCTTTTGGGTACAGGCACCCCAAATCCCGATCCAGAAAGATCGGGCCCATCTCTTGCTGTTGTCGTGAACGATAAACCCTATATCGTAGATTTTGGACCTGGTGTGGTCAGGAGGGCAGCGGCAGCATACGTAAATGGGGTAAAGGCCTTACAAGTAAAAAATATAGAGATAGCATTTCTAACCCATCTACATTCGGATCACACTGCTGGTTATCCAGACCTAATATCAACTCCCTGGGTGCTAGGTCGGTCAAAACCGATCGATGTATATGGGCCTCCTGGTCTTGCGAATATGACCAATCACATTCTCGATGCCTACGAAATGGATCGCGAGATTCGGGTATGTGGATTGGAGCCTAGTAACCCGGAAGCATACGGAGCTATTGCACACGAAATCGGACCAGGAAAGTGTTACCAGGACCAAAATATCAACGTAGAAGCATTTGAGGTCAATCACGGGGAAGGATGGATGGCATTAGGTTATCAGTTCACAACTGAAGACCGCAGAATCGTAATCTCAGGAGACACAACTCCTATTGACTCAGTGATAGAACTATGGCGCGGATGTGATTTGCTCGTCCACGAAGTCTACTCCACAGAAGGATTTTTTAGACGTCCAAAAGAATGGCAGAGCTACCATGAAAACATGCATACATCAGGTGCACAGTTGGCTGAAATTGCGGCAAAGGTGCGCCCTAAACTAGTGCTACTAACTCACATATTACTTTGGGGCAGCACAGAGCAGGAGCTGTTAGAAGAAATCAAGCAAAATTACGACGGGGAAGTTCTCTGTGGAGAAGATCTCGGCGTCTATTAGCGAATCTGTTAGCCAAAGTATCTAGTTTCTAGGGTAGTCATACTTCACAATCCATCTATATCACCAAGTTCTAGTCAATTTGTAAGTCTTCAAGCGAAATCGAAACTCTAGCCAGTGCATTCATTTTTCAGAATCCACTCATTTTTTCACAACACCAATCATTCCCGGATACATACAGTCCACCGCATTAATCATAACAATTATGTCAAGTATCACTTACGTAAAATAGCGCCACCACGATCTCCAGTGAGATTTCCCTCTCGTACTGTTATGACACCATTCACAATCACATGATACATATTCTCCGCAACCTGGCTTGGCTCAAAAGTCGTTCCACGATCGGCGAACGTCTGCGGATCAAAAATGATTAGATCTGCGAAAGCTCCCTTACGCACCACACCTCGATTCAAAATTCCAAAACGCTCCGCAACTTGGCCGGTGAGTTTCCGTATTCCTTCTTCCGGCGTAAATGTGCCTGTCTCACGGATCATTCTGCGATAGAACCAAGAAGCCCAAGTATACGACCCATGGAACATTGATTCTGACAATGGTCCATCTGGAGCTAAGGCAGTCGCATCAGAACCCAATAAACAAGCAGCGTGCTGATACGTATATCGGAGAAGATCTTCTGTATAACTGTGAAGTATTATAAATGGCCGATGAAGCTGCTCGATTTCGGCAAGAAGAATGTCATAGGCAGCATCAATTGGATCACACCCTTTTTCATCAGAAATTTCTACGAAATTGCGCCGGGAAAATTCCGGAAATGCAGGATTATCTAGAAGAACAATTCGACTCCAATCTCCAAGCGAGGTGATCAAACTCCGGTGTTTTTTCATCTGGGCACGGCATTCCGGATCTGCAAGCCGTTTTGCAATCTCTTTCTTTCCACCCTCCAAAGCCCACGATGGAAGCAACACTTTCAGGTAAGTGGTTCCAAAAAATCGGGTGTGCATGTCGAAGGCGATGTCATTTCCCTCTCCGATTGCTGAATCAACTAGTTCTATTGATTTAACAGTATCTTCGAAAGGTCCCCGTGGGGTTATATGGGAAATCTGTAACGATACACCAGCATTCTTTGCAGTTCGAATTGCTTCAGCTACAGCCTCCACAGAGGCTTCATCTCGGTTCCTCGTGTGTGTCGCGTAAATTCCGTCAGCAGAAGCTGTTACCCGGCATAGTTCTGTCACTTCCTCTTCTGTCGCACCTATCTCAGTCGAATACTCAAGACCTGTGGAATAACCGTAAGCACCCTCCTCGAGTCCTTGTCGGAGCAAATACTTCATACGGTCTAGTTCTTCTTGGGTAGCTGGTCGCTGTTTAGCGCCTACCGTGCCAAGACGTAATTGGCCATTTGGAACTAGAGTTAAAACGTTTACTGCTGGCCTAGCTTTTTCCAGACGATCGAAATACCCGGCTACGGTATTCCAGGTCAGAGGAAAATCTGGTCGAAAGCCATAGATCGCCTCACGAGCCATAGTCTGATTAACAATAGGACAACTACCGTAGCCACAGTTGCCAACTATCTCAGCTGTAACTCCCTGCATTATTGAGCTTACAGCCCGCGGATCGACTAGAAGAGTAAAGTCAGAATGACTGTGTGCATCAATAAATCCCGGCGCAACAGTTAATCCGTCCGCATCAATTACGTCCGCGAAATTTGATGAGTTAATTGAGCCAATACCAGTAATACGATCTCCAGTGATCCCAATATCTGCTACATAGGCTGGAGAACCGGTACCGTCAATTACAGTACCACCACGTATCAATAGATCAGAAGACATTGTCAAAAACTACGTCTTGTGTACTCTGACTGTCGAGATAAAACTTTACGCTGAACAACTGTATCCTCTTTGTTGATTGAAAAACCCGTTTCCGAATCCTCATTTATAACAACCCCATATGCTTCTACTGCATGTTCTTTAGTCACTTTTTCAGCTACCACGTCTTCTAGAACAGCTTCTGGGTCCCGTTCCAGCGGATTACCATATCCGCCTCCAGCCGCTTTGATGTGTCGGAAAAGATCGCCATTTTTTAGCTTTTCGGGCTTTGTTAATAAGACCGGCAATACTCTACTTTCGCTGTCTGGATTCATTATGCTTATAGAGGCCCCTCCAGACTTGCCGCCAACAAGTCCATGTGGAGGATAAGCACGTTTATCTGATCGCAAAGTAAGCGTCACCTCGTCTTCTAAAATTCGATAGTCCCTAATAATTGAAAGTCCACCGCGAAACTTACCGGGACCACCGGTGTTAGCCACGAATCCATACTGTTCAATTCGTACTGGATTATCAATTTCAATGAGCTCAATTGGCACATTGGACTGATTAGCGCCTAGGTGAGGCACTCCTTCTTGACCATCATGGTGAGCCGTACCACCCCATGTACCAAGAAGAGTTTCGCTATGCACGAAGGCCTTGCCATCACGATATCCAGAAAAGGTCGGTAAAGTAGATCCGCCACAACCATCAGCAGTTACTTTTTCCGGTACAATTTTTCCAAGTGCGCCAAACAAACAGTCAATCATACGAAAACCGCTGATACCGCGAGCTCCACAAGCACCTGGGTGCACAACATTAGTCACTGTTCCCTTGGGAGCTATAACAGTAATCGGCCGAGTATACCCATGGCAGTTAGGCACCTCACTACCCATGATAGAACGTAACGGTGTATAGCTAGCAGCCTTTGTAAACGGCAGAGAACAATTAACTCCGCCTGAAACCTGTGGAGAACTTCCTGTCCAGTCGACTACTACCTCATCACCTTTCACTGTCAATGCAACGTGAAAGATAATTGGCTCAGGGTTTTCACCAAGACCGTCAAGATGATCAGTAAATTCATAGGTTCCATCAGGGATCTCAGAAAATTCACTGCGCGCCAACGACTCTGCGTAATTATGTAGTTCCTGAATGTAAAAATGCATGGTCTCTGCCCCATACCGAGAGAACATCTCTTGATACTCTCGGGCCCCAATATGGCAAGCGACAGTTTGAGCGTGAAGATCTCCTAGTACTAGTTCCGGAACTCGGACGTTGGTTTCAATGACATCCCAAATAGCCTGATTTAGGATTCCTTTTTCATACAATTTTACAAATGGAAGCCGAAGTCCTTCCTGATATATTTCCGTTGCACCTAGAGCGTTACTCCCTGCAACAATACCTCCAACATCACAGTGGTGAGCTATTGTTGTTGCCCACCCTTGAAGAATATCGTCAATAAATATCGGTAAAATAATAAAGATATCTGGCAAATGTTGGCCGGCTGCGGTAAACGGATCATTACCAATAAAAACATCGCCAGAATCTATTCGCCCATCGTACTGTTTTATCAGCTGCTGCATTGCATCGTAAAAGCTTCCCAAATGCATAGGTGTAGTTAACCCTTGCGCAAGGGTTTGTCCTTCCGCATCACAAATTGCCGTCGAAAAATCCATGGTATCGCGAACGATAGCGGAGTACGCAGTCCGTAAAATTATTAGAGTCATTTCATCGGCGATGGTGTCAAATCCGTTCTTAATTACCTCCAGACGATAAGGATCGATCTGCTTAATCGAGCCTGCCAAATTATCCGCTGTAGAATCAATATCGATGACAATATTGGCCCATTCATCAAGACTAGCCTTTGCGCCTGGCGGCACGACGACTGTGCCTTCATATTCTTCAATCACTAATGGACCTTCTCGTGGTATATCTCCGATCATCGCCCTAGATGGTAGTACTGTGGTTTCCAGCCGCCCCAGTTCAGGGCCGAAATAAGCGAGCCTTGTATCTTCCTGTAATTTTTTTCCAGTCGCGCGCAATGTCGTTAGGGGATCGATCGAACGGTTCCCTTCCGGGATTACGGTACCAGTAAGTCGCAAGCTAATTATCTGTACAGCTTTTTCCCCAGGAAAACGATGGCCATAGGTTCTTTCATGTTCAGTTTCAAAAGCTTCGGTTAATGAAATAACAGTCTCTCGAGTCAATAACCCATCCGGAATTGGCACTGTTAATTCATAAGCCTGACCAACGTATCGAAGATCTGCATGGCGGTGGAAAATTATCAACTTTCGATCAATACTCAAGTGAGAAATAATTTCATCTTCAAGCTCATCGTATGCTCCTGTAATCTGGTCATGATCAATGTCATCAACTATCTCGATACACGCTCTTGACAGTGTCAGTGCAACATCTGAGTAGATCAGGCCAATTGCACTAAATACACCCGCTGAGACTGGCACAATGACACGTTCCATCCCAAGTGAGCGAGCTATCTCGACAGCATGAACCCCCCCACTACCTCCAAATGCAGGCTTGGAGAAAACTATAGGATCGCGTCCTAGGTAGGTCGAAACCGCTTTTCCAGCCCGT
>CAZNQF010000114.1:2636-6108 GCA_964575125.1 uncultured bacterium | reverse complement strand
GCTCGATGAACGCCCTCGTGAAGTGGACCAGCCTGCACGCCGACGTCTGGATGATTATCATGGTGCGCTCGGCCGTAATCGCCTTCGCAGTGGCCGCCTTTGCGGCTAGCCGCGGCATCAGCTTAAGGATCAACAACCGCAGGACGATGTTCCTGCGCTGCGCTGTGGGCCTGACGGCGATGATACTCTACTTCACCGCACTTGGAAGGATCCCGATAGGCCAAGCGGTCACCCTGCAGTATACCGCCCCGCTGTTCGTGGCTCTGCTCTCGGGCAGGGTGCTGGCAGAGAGAGTCTCAGCGGGCATAGCCTTCCTCGTTGTCACCGCCTTCGCAGGAATCGTCCTGATTGTCTCTCCCGAGCTGGGCAAGGTCGAGCCCGACGCGCTGCTTGCCCTAGGTTCGGGATTCTTCGCCGCGTTCGCTTACATGTACGTACGCGAGTTGCGCACCACCGACTCTCCCACCTCGGTGGTGTTCTGGTTCGCCGCCGCCTCTGTAGCAGGCAGCGTGTTGCAGGCAGCCCCCGACCTGTTTTCCCTGGACACGAAGACCCTAGCCGCCCTAATCGGCATAGGCATCGGAGCAGGAGGAGGGCAGGTAGGCATCACGATGGCCTACCAGAAGGCCAACGCCGCGTGGGTCAGCGCGTTTTCGTACCTCACCGTGATAGTCGCCACATTCTACGGTTTCACTGTCTTCGAAGAGACTCTGAGCACCGCAGACTGGATAGGCGGACTGCTGATCGTAGGCTCAGGTATAGCATTGGTATTCATGGTCCCTTCAGGAGAGGGGAAGACGAGCCAACTCTGAATCAAAGAAATTCCGACGGAACATGTGAGGTTGCTGGTCTGCGCTATGCGCAGCGGTCAGGTTCAAAACACGGGGCCCGAGTCTGTGATCCCCTTGAAGGGAGCCTCATGACATCGGACGACGGGCCCGCCGAAGAAGATGATCCCACCCCCAGTACGCCCAAGAAAGGAGGAGGGCGTCGCGGTAGTATGCCCAGAAAATGGATTAACTCGAGACAAGGGAATTCCAATATTACTAAGCGGATCGATGATCTTTATGATGAGGCAAAGGAACTCCGCAGGAGACTGGAGAATCCTGAAGATGTAGAAATAGGTGACAGGCCAAAGCGTCCCATTCGAAGTATAGAAGCCAAAAATCATGGGTACGTAGACTGGAATAATCAGCTCGACAGGGGTCCGGGCGGACGATTTCAGAAAGATCTGGAAAAGTGGGTAGAGTCTAATGAGAAAAATCTCAAAAACTTGATCGCTGATCTGAAGCAAATTCTTCAAGACGAAAGGGGCGAGCGTACGAGCCTGTATAACACAGCTAGTGAACTAGCTCTGGAGCTCGGACAGGACTCTCCTCCAAGGGATGAAACAATATGGAAATATACTGATCTGGTTAACCGACTCAAGAATATGAAGAGCGCGAGAGAAGAGGCGCACCGCAAGGAGTTTACTGGGTGGCTAACAGAGGAGGTGGAAGTGGATAGCGACCCGGTACCTCCGAAGTCAGGAGGCGGTCTGACGGATTCTCAGAGATCGGTGATTGACCACAGTGGCCCCGATACTGTCCTAGTATGTGCCTGCGCGGGCTCGGGCAAGACGCACACGATGGTACACAAGATATGCCACCTTGTCGACAAAGAAGGGGTGAACCCTAGGGAAATCTGGGTGCTGTCCTTCACCAACGCCGCAGTCAACGAGGCGCGGCGTAGGCTGTCCCTAGCATTCCACGAAGGGGATATCGAGGAGGATGATCTGGCCATCCAAGTGATGACGATAGACTCGCTTGCCGCCAAGATCAACTTCGGAGCAACCGGAGAATATCTAGCAGGATCAGACTACGAGAAAAACATAGTAAGTGCCATGGAAAACTGCGAGCTCTACGCCCAAAATTTGCAGCTTACTCCGAGCCACATTCTGATTGATGAGTCCCAAGACCTCGAACGGCCGAGAGTTCTTCTCATACACGACCTAGTGCGGTCTCTGAAGGGTTGCCAGTTCACGTTCTTCTTCGACCGGCACCAAGCGATTTATGGGTGGGAGGATACTACTGAGGAGCAAGACGATCTGGATGGGGGGCTTCTGTTCCTCCAAACCCTCCACAGATACCACATGGAACTCAAAGGCAGTGCACCGAAAGTGATACGCTTGGAGCCGGTGCTGTTCAGGGCCGGCAACGACGCAATTCATGATTTACAAACACAGGCTAGGAGAATGATCAGAGACTCCATTCGCGACCCCAACACGGCGGCCAGTGAACTGTCGGACCTCATCGAGGGGGCTGGATCATGAGGACACTCCGGCTCTTCAGAACGAGGCAGCACCTGATCAAGACCCTGCAGAGTGAAATCGGATCAGGAAGGGGGACGAATCCTCTTAAGCGGCTCAAGACGTTGGGGCAGGCCATATCTGAGGTGACGGGGGATATACCCGATCACACACTGAGGCTGGGGGCCCGGTACCGCCATCCTCCAGCTTGGATAACCAGCGTGATACTAGCAGCCAAGGACCAAAGCCCAGACAGGGACAACGTCGGCGAGGGCAAGTTCCTAGAGTACCTAAAGGAGGCCGACGGCACGATTGATGACCGGATGGCCGAGCTAATTTTCAGGATGCTAGCTGAAGACGAAAAAGTCGAGTTTGAAACGCTCAGGCGCTCGATGGAACTGTCGCGAGTCGGGGCTAAGATACGTCCTTTCTCCACTGATGAGTACGGTTCAGGGAGGGGGAATATCTACTCGACCATACATGCATCCAAGGGACTGGAGGCGGAGAGGGTCGAGGTAGGGTTGTGGGACTGGGATTGGAAGGACAGTTATCTCGGTGGGATGACACACAATCAGCGTCTGGGCGAGGCTAGGGTGTTCTACGTCGCAGCGACACGGGCAAAGGAGGAACTGGTGCCCCTCAGCGTGCCCAACTCACCGTACCTAGCCGGGAACGCGGGCACTAGGATTAGGGGGGCCAACACTCGAGGGAAATACGACCGGAAAAAGGGTTGGTCAACAAGCATCCAATTCGGAGGCGGGCATGTGGAATTTGGCAGGCCGGATGACATCGCGAAAGATCTCTTCGACAGGCACTTTGTACAGATCCAAGACACCCTAAGCGAGCATCCTGGGAAGCCAGTGAAGTGCCACCTCAGTGGCGGTTGGATACACAGCACTCATGCCAACGTTCGACTCGGTAGAGCCTCTAAACAATACACCCAGCGACCTAATCTATCCGAGAGGAAACACGTGCCTGAGATCGCTTGCAAGTTCCATTCGGAATGGCATAAGTCGAAACGCACCCGCAGGCGTGGCGGTCTGAAGGACCTATCTGGCCTAGTTTGGTACGGGAACAAGAGCTGTTCGCCCAAGCACGGTGCGACCCCCGTAGGACTAACTGGGCGGTGGCGAGAGGCGAAAGCTTACCATGTACCCTTGGTGTACGGACTAGGTAATGTGGGAG
>CAZNQF010000114.1:0-2626 GCA_964575125.1 uncultured bacterium | reverse complement strand
GAGACTTTTCAGGCGGATCCGCTGGGGTGGCTCTGAACTATTAGCATAAGTTAAGTCAAGTTGCCCCAATCAAGATGTGTGCACGACCTTAGTGAGGTAAGGAAGGCCCTCAGGGAACGCCTCAGGGATGACCTGATTGGCCCAATCGACGGCGAACGGGAGAGGATAGGGGATCTGCCCACCGAGGCCTATCTGACAGGCATACTCTGGCCCCAAGGGGCTATGCGCGACCTGGCCGAGGATGATGGTGCCGCGGCCGATGATGCATCCGATGACAGCTCGGGAGCCGGGCAGCAGATCAGCATGCGGGCCATGCACAAGCCACATTCAATGGGCGCGTCCTTCAGAGTCAGGGGCGCGGACAGCTTCAAGATCGCGTTCAGGGGAGCTAGGTACTCCCCCGAGGACTCCAAGGACGACCACGGGGATCGGATCTGGGTGAGGAGCCCGATAATGCTGGAGAAGACGCTCGGACTGGAGATGGGACACCACCCCGATATGGACATGAGTGATGACGTCAGAATGCACCTATGGGTCAGGAAGGGGCCAGACGAGGACACGCTCGACGTGACCGTGGTGGTGATGAACGGGAAAGAGCGGAGTGGAAGTGGCTACACTAGGACCGAGTCCGAGATGGCCTGCATACTGCAGTGCGAGTTCGAGGTGACACTGCCCTCGGGCGAGTTTGTCCCTAGGCCGCTGTCGGTCTCGATGATAGACGAGGACGAGCTAGTCAACCGACTTATCTACCGTCGGAGGCGAACCTATGCCTCCGGTCACGGATGCTCGGCCAGCTGGCATCCCGACGAGGATCCAAACTCAATCAGAGGTGCTTGGCTGCCAGAGGCACATGTGCCCTCGATGGATCCCAAGGCCAGCCCGATTTTCGAAGCCGTAGCGCTGGAGAAGGGATTGACCCTAGGCCAAGCACTGTCGGCAGCCGAGATCGCGGCGTCGAAGGGAGATGAAAGGCGGAGGAGGCTCGAGGTCATCTCTGATGGCTACAGGAGGTGGCTTGAGGACCAGTCCCAAGAGGCTGCCGAAGCGGACCTCGACGACGACATGGCCGCAACCCTCGATTCGAACCTAGAAAGGGCAGGGTACATGCTGAAGAGGATGGATCGGGGCATCGAGCTGGCGGTCGAAGACCCGACCATATCGGCTGCCTTCGGGATCGCCATGGACGCCATGGCCAAGCAGGCCGATTGGGGGGATGGAAAATACAAGCTGGAGTGGTGTCCCTTCCGACTGGCTTTCCAGCTTCTGTGTATCCACGCATTCTCCAATGACGGGGGAGAAATCGACGAGTTGAGCCGCAAGGAGATGGACCTGCTCTGGTTCCCGACCGGCGGAGGGAAGACAGAGGCCTATCTCGGCCTGATAGCGCTGGTAGTGGTCCTGAGGAGGATGGAAAAAGGTCCCAACAACATAGGGGGCAGGACTACATCGGTGATGATGAGGTACACACTTAGGACGCTCACGAATCAGCAGTTCGAGCGCGCCTGTAAGTTGGTGATGGCCCTAGAGAAGATCAGGAGGGATGGAGGTGAACTTGGCAGCGAGAGATTCCTGATAGGACTCTGGGTCGGAGAGTCCGGAAGCCCGAACAGGATCAAAGCCTCTCGAGATGACAACAACAAAAATGCCGAGGTTTTGGACTCCTGCCCCTGCTGCAGGGGCCCCCTCGAATGGGACCCGGAATGGCGTGGGGGAGAAGATCCAACCGCACCTTGGTACGTCTCCTGTGGCTCCGATGACTGCGACGCCGGGGGCGGGAAGCTGCCGGTCCACGTGATCGACGAGACGCTGTACGAGGAGCCCCCTGACATACTGATAGGCACTGTGGACAAGTTCGCCCAGATAACGAGGAACAGCAATACTCACCCCTTAGTATGCGATCTGGAACTCATCTTGCAGGACGAACTGCACCTGATCTCGGGGCCGCTGGGCAGCGTGGACGGGCTTTATGAGGCGGCCTTGGACATCATCGCGTCCGAGGGCGGGAGGAGGCCCAAGATACTGGGAAGCACTGCCACCATCAGGAGGGCAGGGGAACAGGTCAAGCAGCTCTATAATCGCCCAGTCACCCAGTTCCCTCCCGCCGTGCTAGACTGGTCCGACTCCTGCTTCGCTGTCGTCGACGAGAGCATCCCCGGTCGCATCTACACCGGACTGACGAGCACCGGAAGAAGCCCCAAGTTCGCCCTCCAAGCGGCCTACTCCTCCTTATTGCAGGCGACCGAGGAATGGCAGGACGAGGGGCGCTTCAGCCAGAAGGAGCTCGACCCGTTCAGGACCTTGCTAGGATACTTCAACTCTCGCAGGGAGGTAGGAGGGGCCGGGATACTCGTCAGGGACGACGTCAGGAGGACCATGCGTGGCCTATCTGCAAGGAGAGGCACCCGGACACGTGATATCCCTGAGGACAAGATTGAGGAGGTGACGGCTAGGATGAGCTCGGACTAGATACCCCAGACGATAGCTAGGATCGCCAAGGAACACACCAAGGAGGATTCTGTGGATGTGGCTCTAGCAACCAACATGATCTCAGGTGGGGTCGATCTCCCCCGCTTGGGGCTGATGGTCGTCGCAGGACAGCCGAAAGCCATGTCCGAGTACATCCAAG
>CAZNQF010000113.1:1566-6117 GCA_964575125.1 uncultured bacterium | reverse complement strand
CTATAGCCCCCCAGCATGGCGCTAGCAAATATCATCCGCCAAAATGCAATGACACTTGCGGAAATGTCAGGAAGAAATCGTACTATTATTGAAGAGGAGCTCACAGATAAAAGAGCAATAGCTAGCCAAATTATATTAACTCCCTTCAAATTTTTACACCTGGAAAGTGTCTATAAAAATAAATTTACAAATATAAGTAAAACTGAATTTTTAAATTAAAACTTATAATATAAAGCAATAAACGGTCTCTGAAAATGGACTCCCACTCTGAAATTTTCATTATATGCATAAACGAATCCAAAATCAAAATCCACATCAGAGATTTTTTCTTCTTCTATAAATTCAAGCATTGAAGTCCAATATGGATCCCAAAAAACCTCAAAAATTAATTTAAGACTTTTTCTAGCGTCTGCGCTGACAGCATAATATGCTCTTGGCATTGTATCATGTCCGGGATAGATGGTCATATTAGCGCCAATGGTATGATTAATTCTGCCCTGTCCCGTTTTTTTTAAGTTAGAGATTGTGTAGGCAGCAAAAAATTCATACCACATATTTTCTTCATCTTCACAGACATCAAATTCTTCCTCCAAAAAATTACATTCGTTACCTATCTGAACCCATTCTGTTCGTATTCCATCTCCATTAACACCATCCCAATCGTTTTCTGGAACATTCTCAAGTACATATTTATTAGGATATCCTCTTAGGTGAAAATGGCCGCCGATTGAAAATGCCTGTTCAGATTTTACATCCCCCTTTTTGAATACCATATATTTGGGTCGAAAGTTTAAATCTCCCAAAAAATATCCTCCCCATTTTGACATAATTTGAAATCTATCTGTAAGTCCATACCCCCAAGAAAGACCGCTTAAATATAAAACATTTTGTTCCAGCGTATATCCAGTAGGATCAAAATAAATATCATTTAATTTTTCGTTTCCATAATACCACCGACCGGAATCGTCCTGTCCGGGTCTTTTTGTTTCTCCAAAAACTTCGGTTGGGAGATTAATAAATTCAAATCGGTCGACTTTGTTGCGTTCTATAAACAGATCTCCAAATTGCGATTCTATTTTAAATCCTTCGGTGCTTTCTGAAATCAACACTCCTTTAACCTTGTCTCCATCATTAAGATAAATAAGCACTTCGTCCGGCCTAATATCTGTTTTTTTGAGGGTAAGAGATCCAAAAGAGGTTTTAAGGGTGTAGGTGCTGTCGGTCTCTCCCTCTACCGTTCCAGATACCCTGTCTCCGCTCTTTAGATAAAATTCTTTTTTGTCCTGTGAAAAAACTATAGATATTGTAAAACAAAATATAAATGTTAATGTTTTTTTCATCTGTTCCTCTTTTTGTTGTTTTATATACCCGCAAAAGTTTATAGATTAATTTTCAATCTATACTAAATCTAAACATTTATACAAAAAATATGATAAATGAAAATTAATTTCTATAATATAAAATAATAAAAAGAGGCTCATTTTGAAACAAAAACATCAAATCTTAATTATACCAATTATTTGTTTATCTTTTATGTTTGCACACAAAGCTAAATATTTAAAAAATGATTCAGTGTTTAGGGCTGTTCTTCCTTTGGCAGATAAAAAAAATATTCCATTAGATTTTATAAAACAATCCTTTAAATCTGAGTCAGTTAAAATCTATGAAGATATCCCGGACCGTTTTGAGTTTGCTTATGAAAAAAAAGAATATCCAGAATACAAAAAAATATTTCTTACAAAAAAAAGAATAAATGATGGTGTTGAATTTTATCGTTTAAACTCTCAGCTAATTGAATCAATCTCAGATAGTTTAAAAGTAGATCCTTTTTTAATTCTAAGTATCACAGGTATTGAAAGTAATTTTGGAACACATCCTGGCCACTATGATGTGTTTAGTGCTTTGTATACTATTGTCCACTCAATAGAAAAGAGAAAAAAATGGGCCTCAAAAGAGTTAGCTGAATTTTTAGAGTATTGCTATCAGGACAAAGTGCCAGTTCATTCTGTAACGGGCTCTTACGCTGGCGCGTTTGGTTTTGGACAGTTTATCCCATCAAGTTTTAATCGTTTTGCGGTTGATTTTGATGGAGATGGAGTTCGGCGATTTAACGAGTGGGCAGATGTTATGGCAAGTATAGCAAATTATCTTTTAAAAAATGGTTATGAACCTGGGGGAGGGTTTGAGAGAGACTCAAAGAACTGGCTCTCTGTTTACGCTTATAACCATCACGACAACTATGTAATGGCAGTGTTAGATCTTCGTCTTGAGTATAAAAAAAGAATTTTAGATAGATAATATTATCATCCGTACCAGAACTTTAAAAAAATATTAAACCATTTTTTTGTTCTCTTTGCAACCGGGAACCACCAAAGTTCTTTTTTAAACCCAAACCTGTCTTCACACACTGCCTGAACCCGAGAAAAAGCTTTAAGGCCCTCCGGTCCGTGAACTCTACCAATTCCGGAAATCCCGACACCACCAAAAGGGAGGGAGGCACAAATATAATTTGTGTTGATATCATTAATACAAACAGAGCCTGTTTTTATTTGACTTGCAATTCTCCGGGCTTTTGTTAAATCTTTTGAAAATATAGATGCCCCCAGGCCAAATTCGGTGGAATTTGCTCCTTTTATCGCTTCTTCTTCAGAGCTTACTCGTGTTACTGTTATAACCGGACCGAAGATTTCGGACTGCATTAATGCAGAGGAACTATCGTCTGTTTCTATAATCGTTGGTGAATAAAAACAGGTGTTTCCCTTGTTTTTACCACCCAGATGAAATGTTGCGCCATCTTGTTTAGCTTCATTAATAAAGGCTCTTACTAATTCCATTTGTCTTTGGTTAACCATTGACCCTAAATCTGAGTTGTTTTTATCATCGGAAACCCTAAGCATAGAAACTTGTTTTTTAAGGCGATCAATAAATAAGTCTGCTATTGAGTCCATAACATAAATGCGTTCTACGGAGATACATGTTTGACCGCAGTTTGAAAACCCCCCCCAGGTTGCCGCTGAAACTGCCCTATCTAAGTTTGCATCTTCCATAACAACCATTGGGTCCTTTCCTCCTAATTCCAAGATAGATGGTTTCAACTGTTTGGCACAGGAAACCGCAATACTCCGCCCTACCTTTACACTTCCCGTAAAACAAATTAATTGAGTCTCTGGACTGTGAACCAGAGCAGACCCCACCTCTCCCTCTCCATGGACAATTTGAAAAACATTGTCCGGGAGACCACTTTCTAGAAAAAGTTCTCGAATTTTGTCACCAGTAATCGGTGTTATTTCTGAGGGCTTTAAAATAACAGTGTTCCCTGAAATAAGTGCCTCCACAACCGGAGACATCGCAAGAATTAAGGGATAGTTCCACGGAGAAATAACTCCAACTGTTCCATGAGGAGAGTACTGAATATAGGCTTTTTTATGTAGAAATATCCCGGCAGACCTGTTTTCTTTTGATAAAATAAACGGTGCATGGCTACATATATATTTTAGGTGTTCTGCTACCGTAACAACCTCCAAAAAACTATCCCAATGTGGCTTGCCAGTTTCTTCTGAGATCAGTGTGATAAACTCCTCGGATCTTTTTACTAAGTTTTTTCTCGCTCGAGTAAGAATTTTTGATCTTTCTGAAATTCTGAGTTTTCTCCACTGGTCTTGTGCTAGCGTGCTTTTCTTAAGAACATCAGAAATCGATTCTATCGGTGTTTTTGGTACACTACCAACAATGTCTTGGGTGATTGGGTTAAGAGATGAAATAACTTCAGTCAATATATTAAAAGTTACTTTATTCAATAATAATGTTTGGATAAAAAACTCTGTTTTGTCTAAGACAATTGTAATCTAAAATGATTTTTATTTTAAGACATAAACTCTTTAAATTTCAGACACTAGGAAAAAGCACAGATCATGATTTGACTGTGACTAAAACAATTTAATATAAATTGGACTTGATCTATGAGACAGGTACCACTAAAAAATAAAAAATATTTAATTGTCGGCAATGGTAATATGGCTCGGCACATATCCTCATACTTTGATCTTTTAGATATACCATACCATTCATGGTGGCGTTCGTCTGGCGAAAATATAAATAATAAACTACTGAGCTCAGAAAAAGTGTTGGTTGCTATTTCCGATGATGCTATCATAAAATTCACTTCATCCTTGTTAAAAAAGTTTCCTCGTAAAATCTTTATCCACTTTTCCGGACTTCTATCTGTTCCCGGCGTTGTAAGTACTCACCCTCTAATGACATTTAGCGATAAACCGTACGATCTAAACACCTACCTTCAAATACCTTTCGTAACAGAAAAAAATCAGAAACCATTCCGGGAGGTGTTCCCTGAATTAAAAAACCACTCTATAGATATTGAGTCAGATTTTAAGCCAATTTATCATACATGGTGCTCTATTGCGGGAAACTTTACAACCGCACTGTGGACTGTGTTTTTTAAAAGAATGCAAAAACTTGGCATAAATAAAGATCTTTGTTTTCCCTATATGATGGGAACAATAAATAACCTTTTAAATCAACAACCTAGTAAAA
>CAZNQF010000113.1:0-1556 GCA_964575125.1 uncultured bacterium | reverse complement strand
AACAGGTAGAGGGACGCGGTTACTACTTCGACTTTCTCGAGTTCCGCAAGAACCACGAAAAGGGGATGCCGCCGAGCACGCCGGTGATTCCCCTCATTCACGCCTTGAACCACACGCTTGGGAAAATCTTTGACGAGGGCATGGAAAACCGCTTTGCCCGCCATGCCCGCCTGAACGACAAGGTACGGGGATGGGCAACTCGGAACGGTTTCGAACTTTTCCCACAAGAAGAATATGCGTCCCGTTCACTCACCTGCGTGAAGAACGTGCGAGGGTTGGACGTGGCGGGCTTTGTCGAGGCTCTCAAGCAGGAGAAGAAATTTTCCATCAACGGAGGCTATGGAAAAATCAAGGGCCAAACCTTCCGCATCTCCAACATGGGTGACGAGACCGACGAGAGCATCGATGCCCTCCTCGACGCCCTCGACGAACTGCTCCCGCGTTTTCTTCCTCCCGAAGTTGAGGCTTCTCCAAACAGGCAAAACTTTTCAACCCAAATCACCCAACAAGCTTAGCAGTCATGAAAAAACTAATCATCGCAGAAAAACCCAGCGTCGCGAAAGATCTCGCCCGTGTGATTGGCAACATGTCCAAGAACGGCGACCGATACGAGGACGACGAAGTCATCATCGATTCAGCCTTGGGACACCTCGTGGAGTTGTACATGCCGGACGCCTTTGACAAGAACCTCAAGAAGTGGAGACTGGCAAACCTACCCATCCTGCCCGACGAGTTCAAGCTCAAGCCCATCGTCAACACGAAGAAGAAATTCAACGAACTCAAAAAGTTGATGCACCGAGCCGACGTGGGCGAGATTGTCAATGCCTGCGACGCGGGCCGCGAAGGCGAACTCATCTTCACCTACGTCTACGAATTGGCCAATTGCGAAAAACCCGTGCAGCGACTCTGGATGCTCTCAATGACGGATCAGTCCATCCGCGATGCCTACATCAACCTACGCTCCGCTGACGACATGCAAGCCCTGCAAGACGCCGCCCGTTGCCGATCGGAATCGGACTGGCTAATCGGCATCAACGGCACGCGGGCCGTCACCCTCAAGAAAAGCCGAGGTCAAAGCAGGCAAATGACTACCGTCGGTCGAGTGCAGACCCCTACACTCTCACTAGTCGTTACCCGTGAGCAAGCCATCCGTAATTTCAAGCCTCGAAAATACCATCGCATTACAGCAAAGTTTGGCCTCAGCGAGGGTGAATACGAAGGACTTTATCAACGTCCCTCCTTCAAGAAGGACGAAGACAACCAGCACGATCGCATCGACCGCATCTGGGATGAAGAAGCGGCACAGTCATTGTATAGCGCTCTTGCATCGGAAAACGAAGCTTCCGTCACTGAAACCAAACGACGGGCTCCCCAGCAATCGGGTCGCCTTTTCGACCTAACCACCCTCCAGCGCGAGGCCAATCGGCAATACCGATTTTCCGCCAGCCGCACACTCAAACTGGCCCAGTCCCTTTACGAACGCCACAAGGTCATCACCTACCCCAGGACCGATTCCAAGGCCCTGCCCCAAGATTATATGGGCACATGCATAGACA
>CAZNQF010000112.1:3123-6181 GCA_964575125.1 uncultured bacterium | reverse complement strand
TGGTGGATTAAGTGATGAATTTGGTTTTGTTTTGACCGTTAACTCTGTTAATGATGAGCCGATACTAACTGATGTAGGTAATCAGGAGACGAATGAGGATACCCCACTTACCATTATGCTCTCAGCGTCAGATGTGGATGAAGATAATTTAATATTTAGTGCTGTGAGTGTTGCACCAGAGAATCTCACTGTTGATATATTAGGAAATGAATTAACCTTTACTCCGGCAGATGATTGGCATGGAACAGTTGATATTTCTCTAACTGTAAGTGATGGAAGTCTGGAAGATTCAGAAGTATTTACAATGACCGTTGTTCCGGTTAACGATGCACCGATAATGACAGAGATTGTGAGTCAACAGACAGATGAGGATGAGGATTTAACAATCACGGTAAATTCCACAGATGTAGATTTGGGTACAGGTCCTGGAGATGAGGATGTGCCCACGTATAGTGCTGTGAGTTCAAGTTCTGATGATGTAGTGGTGACTATGGATGATGATCAGTTGACAATGTCCCCAGCGCTGAACTACAATGGAGAGGTAACGGTAACGGTAACGGTTACGGATGATGGTGGATTAAGTGATGAATTTGGTTTTGTTTTGACCGTTAACTCTGTTAATGATATTCCAGAATTCACTAGTGTACCAATTGAAACCATTCTTGAAGATTCAGAATACAGTTACACAATGACCGCGAATGATGCAGATCTAGAATTTTTAGCATTTAACTTGATAGCTTCACCGGATTGGTTATCTTTTGATGGCGAATCAACAATTAGTGGAACTCCCACCAATGATGATGTAGGAGTTCACAGTGTAATGGTAACCGTTTCTGATGGAACAGAGACAATTGAACAAGCTTTCTCAGTTACAGTTGTAAACACAAATGATAGTCCATATTTTATATTAAGCAATGCCCCAACAGGGTTGTCGGAAGATTTTTCACAGATAGAGACAATTAGTATATTAGATTTTATAGACCCAGATGGAGACGCTCCGAGATTTACTATTTATCCGGAGTCAGTATCATGGGTAGATATTAGCATTGATCCAGATAGTGGTTTGGTTAGTATATCCTCGATTCAAGACAGTAGTGGTTTTCAGACATTCACCGTTACCGCAGATGATCAGAACGGTGAGGATAATAGTTTATATGAAAATCAATTTTATTTGGAAGTGTTAGCTGTAAATGATGCTCCCACATTTACTTTGAGTAAAACAGAGGTTAGTTTGCTGGAAGATTTTGAAGAGGAAATTTCTATAACAGTTATAGATTATTTTGATGCTGAGAACGATATCTCAACTTTTACCTTGAGCATTGAAGATACTATAGATTGGGCAAACGTAAGTATTAATTCAGAAACGGGTGATATAACAGTGAGCTCAGTTTCTAACAAATCAGGAACTAAGGTTTTTACTGTTACCGCTGAGGATGGGGGCACAATAAATTGGGAAACTAGCCAAGAATTTATTTTAACAATAGATCCAGTAAATGATCCTGTAACTGTTTATTTACCAATTCAAGACATAGCTATAGCAGATACCACTACTATGCAGAGCTATAATCCAGAGGATCAAACCTATTCAATTGGAATTGTACGTTTGGATGATGTATTTATTGATGTTGAAGAGGATGGTTTAGAATTTTATATACAAATATTAAATCCATCTGAATATATTTCTGCAGAAATTAATGATAACAATAGAGTTGTATTAACATTTGGGTCTCAAATTCTTGATGCTGAAAGATGGCACCAGTTTATTGGTGAAACAGAAATATTAGTTACTGCTTTGGAAGTAGATCCTGCCCAGCCAGATGCAAGCGGTATTTATACTGCAACAGCTGTCTCTGATACATTTCTTGTTATGGATAAAATACAGCCAAGCTTTGAGATTGGTGTACTCCATAACACCATTGCTCCCGGATTTATGCAATTTTATCTTTTCCATTCAGAGATACTCAGCATGGAGCCAAATGTGAATATTATTGGAGAAGGTTTGGATACGACATTAACTGTAAGGGTAAATGACAATCTTGCTTCTTCACCCTATTTTGCTAATTTTAACACGGCCTATTCTGGGATCCTAGATTTACAGATTTCCGCTGAAGACACAAGTGGTAACTTAAGTGACACGACCCGTTCTTTTATGATTCAACCAGTTAACTCAAGTTCCTTACAACGGATAGCTTTAGATAGAAGCGGGTTTTTTATGGAAATACCCGAAAATGTATTTTTAGATAATGATTATTTAATTGGGACGCCGGGCCACTACGGATTTCAATATATTAATCAGACCATTGAAGATGATGTATTTGAAAATCTTACTGATGTCTATAACATTTCTACCTTAACAAATAAATACCATAATAAGGTGAGCCTTGGTATTCAATCAGAGTCTGTATTGAGCTGGATAGCTGATTCACCCGGTTTCTATAAACTGACAAATGGAATCTGGGAATATGTTCCAACATTTATACTTAAATCTGAAGAAAAGATTTGGTGCCAGATCGATGGCCCAGGTACATATGTACTAAAAAGAGGAGCAGATAAATTCCCAACTATTATACCTGAAGAGTTTACTTTAAAACAAAATTATCCTAATCCGTTTAATCCAAAGACGATAATTGAATATGAGATACCGTATACATCTACACAATTAAATGCGGTAGCTACCCAGTTAATAGTTTATGACTTACTTGGAAGGGAAATCGCTAGATTGGTTGATAGCTATCTTGCACCAGGGACCTATTCCGTAATTTGGTCCGGGTTAAATAAAGATGGAAATATAGCTCCCAGTGGAGTATATTTTTACTCACTTAGAACAGAAACTTTTTCTAATACAAGAAAAATGATATTACTAAGGTAAGAATATGAAGAAACTTTTTAAAATTATAGGAATAATCTTATTATTAATTGTAATAAGTTGTGAAGAGGGTGATCCATTATCATTTTATGGTGGTTCAGAGTTGCTTGATATGGTGGAATCTGGTTGGATTGATTTTAGAGATGGGAATTATGTTAATTCATTAGAAACGTTCCAACAGGCAAAAGGTTT
>CAZNQF010000112.1:0-3113 GCA_964575125.1 uncultured bacterium | reverse complement strand
TGTTCAGATCGGATCAGACACATTACTAATTCACTCTACATTCGGAAATATTCATACGGGAAATGGATGGTGTAATTTGAGATTGTTGAATGCAGAGGTTGCAAGGAATAATTTTATCATAAGTCAGGAATATGAATTATATAGTTTTGGGGCAAGTGTTGGTTTGATGGCAGCCCACTATGAATTAGGTAATGGTATTCAATTAGATCAATCTCAAATTGACCTAGCTATTGAAATTGGTCACTGGATATTTTCAAGTGGTATGCCTCAAGAGTTTGAAAATGATAATACCATAAATGCGGATGATGTTAAACTGCTTTTGGCCAAATCGTATTTTGCAAAAGGGATATTATCTAATGGTTTAGGAATTGATGGGACAGATGCAATGTATTGGATTTTGCGGTTAGACCCAAGCTATAATTATATCAACATTGATGAAGAAAACTCTTGGAATCTTTATGATAATGATGGGACACAGGATTTTGATACTTTTGATGAAATAATATTAATGTTGATAAGTTTATTGGAGGCTGATATATTTCCAGCTTGATAATTATAAAAATGAAATTTATGAAAAATATTATAATGAAGACTAGACCAAGCAATTTTATATTGCGAAAATTATCTATAGGATTATGTTTAGGTATTTTGTCATCATCAGTTGCCGCACAAGATGCGCCAAATGTATCAATGTTATTGTATCCAATAGATAATCCACAAATGATTTCAAGGCTTGGATGGGACCAACAATTATTCTGGGTCAGGGTGACAAACAATGAATCTGTTCCTGTTCAGTACAGAATTGATTATCGCTTAAAACTATCTAATTCATCTATAACACCAGGTACAATTTTAACTGGAGAAACACGTGTAGGAACCAAACAGTGGGATGGTGAAAACGGTCACGGATATTTATCCCCCTTTATGGGTGAAAATATTTATAATAATGATTATTCGAGAATCGAAGAGATTAATGTTGATACTGGGTCAGGTCCCGAATTTAATGAAATTGTAGCACGAACAGGAACCCTACCTCCGGGAGATTATGAATTGATAGTAAACTTACAGGCAAAATATTGGAGTGATGAAGATGAGCTATATTTTACAAGTCCACCACCTATAGAAACGCTCACTCATGAATGGAGGATTGTGATTCCGGTTCCACCTCTATTATATTTTCCTGATGATGAAGGTATTGTAAAACAAAACAACCCAACTTTTCTTTGGTATTCAATTAAAACAGCTGCAGGAATAAAATTTCTTTATAATATTCGGATTTGTTTGGTTGAGGAAGGACAAAGCAGGGAAGAGGCAATGGATAACTTAACTCATTGGACAAATAATTGGGATATTGATCATACTCATTTTGGTAATCAAGAAAATATGAGTTGGACCTATCCACCTGAAGCAGATCCCTTTGCCAACGGACGAGAATATGTTTGGCAGATTTCTACATATAATGAAGACGGTCTCTACGGTTGGGATTTTGTTAGCCCTGCGGTTAGTGAGATTTGGATATTTCAATTTGGAGAATCACCTAAATTAAATACACCTGGACAGGGGGCTATTGATCTCAGTGTAAGACCAACATTCACTTGGGAATCTGTTGTTGGAGCGATGAACTATGAGATATGGATTGGAGATAGAGATGATCCATTTGTTGAGATTCCTTTCTGGAACGCGGTTATCAATAACTCTTCATATACCTATTCAGGTGACGCTCCAGGTTTAATACCTCTACCATCCTATCAATATTATTGGAAAATTAGAGCAAATCCGTTGGAACCTATTCCAGGTGCATGGTCAAAAGAAATATTCACTTTTTCTATCAATCCAATACTGGATCAGGAACCTGAATCAGGTACCTCCGTGTCTACACTAGTTCCAAATTTTTCTTGGGAGGGTCCTGAGGATGTTGGAGGATATGAATATAGAATATCATTGCAAAATGATGAGCAATTAGAAAATCCTATCTTTATCCAAAACTTATCAACAGCTTCACTGGCTTACCCAAATGATGCAGCTAGACTTGCACCAGGTGGTACCTATAATTGGAAAGTAATCGCGCTCGATAATAATGAAAATTATTTAGGTTCTGTTGAAGAATATTTGGATGTGTACAATTTTTCTGTTGACCCATTACAGCTATCATCACCCTCTGATGGTGGAAAAATTAGCACGCTCACTCCAGTGTTCAATTGGGAAGCTCCCACTGGAATCCCTGCATTTGAGTTTCAAATATTTATTGGAGAAAATTCTTCTTCAGATAATCCTGATCACTTGGCTAAGGTTAATTCAAACTCCTACCAATTGAACGCGTCCGATTTTTTATTATTGGAAGGAGAAACTTATTCATGGAAAGTGATTGCGATTGATGATGATGATTTGTTATTGGGAAAGTTGAGCGGTTATAATTTATTTTCATTTAAGGTTGAGGGTTTAGATTTAACCATTCCAGTTATAACTGCTTCATTAAATGAAAGTACTCCAAATTTACCTGCATTTTCTTTGGCCTCTCCAGTTGAGAATGCGGATGGATACGTTGTGAAAATCTCCACATTAGAGGATATGTCAGCAATTATTTGGGAGTCAGAAATTATTTCTTCACTACCATATTCACTAAAAACGGATGATGCAATTCTCATATATAATACTACATATTTTGTTCAAGGACAGGCATACCAGAGCGGAGAACCATTCGGCGAAATTGGAACAATTTTTAAATTTACTACAGGCAGTCAGCCGTGTGCAGATGAGCAGCCGGAGATGACGATTACCTTCTGATGAAGATTAAAAGTATACAGCTCAGTTCTTTGATTTTTGTTTCTCTTATATTGATTGGAAGAATTACAGGTCAAATCCAACCTAAATTTAATTTATCTACTCCGGTAACTGGCGCAGATTCATATCAAATTATTGTTGTTTCTGATGTTGATGAAGCGAATCAACTTTGGAAATCAGACGAAATTAGTTCTTTCCCTGTAACATATCCATCTAGTGCTCCAGCTCTAGATTATGGAACGGTTTATTATGCAAAAATAATTGCGTTTAAAGATGGTAATATTCATGGGATCCCAGGAAAGTTGATTCTGATTCAAACACCTAATATTACT
>CAZNQF010000111.1:2190-6367 GCA_964575125.1 uncultured bacterium | reverse complement strand
TGAAATCCGGGGTAAAGAGACGAAGTTCACAATTACTGCAATTGAAAAGATTTCTTGAGAATGATACTCAATACTATCAGACATTAACATAAAATTTATCCCACAATGTTTATCTGCAAAGTATAATAATGTAGATGAATGTACCTCTTTGTAAAAAGAGGTGAAAATTGTGATCTACTACTACAAATTGATTTAATATCAAGTCTTTAGCTAATTTTGTCTAATGCCTTCAACTAAAATATCTCAAAAGAGACTAAAAGCTATCGTCTTTACTGATATTGCAGGTTTTACAAAACTATCAGCTCAAGATGAACAAAAAGCATTAGACCTTATACAAAAACAAAACGCACTTATTAAGCCCATTGTTGAGAGATATAATGGTAAATGGTTGAAGGAGATTGGTGATGGGCTATTGCTAAGTTTTGACAGCAGCTTAGATGCTGTACAATGTTGTACTCAGATACAAGATTCGTTAAGAAATGAGGATGATATAAATCTGAGGATAGGTATTCATCAGGGGGATATTTTCATTAAAGATGGAGATGTATATGGTGATGATGTAAATGTAGCATCGAGAATAGAACCTTTTTCAGCTGTTGGTGGTATTGCCATATCTGATAAAGTACAACGTGATATTTCCAGCACTCCTGAGATTTCCACAAAGTATATTGGAAAACCTCAGCTAAAGGGAGTTTCACAAAAGGTAGAGCTATACTGCATTACCTCTCATAATCTACCAGAGACAAAACTCTCTGAGGTTTCTGCAAAACTTGAGAAGAAAATAAATTGGTTTAGATATGTTATTTCTGCTGCAGTTTTTTCTGCTATATTAACTTATTACTTTTTTCCTAAGGAAAAGGAAGTTCCATCAGTAGGCATCCTCATGATGGAGAATCTTGGAATTGATGATGACAACTTTTGGTCACGGGGTATTACAGAAGATTTGATTGTAAAAGTAGCGAGCGCTGGTTTAATTAGGGTTGCACCAATGAAAGAGATATTGCAAATAGATATGCAAAATAGTTTTAAAGAAATTGCTAAAAAATTAAGGGTTAAGTACCTGTTAACAAGTAGTATGCATAAAAAGGAAGAAAGATTTGAATTGCGCTGTCAGTTGATTGAGGTAGAAAGTGGATTAAGTACCTATGCAAATAAATGGAATCAATCTATTAATAACGCAGCACTAATCGTTGATATGTTGGGAAATAATATTCTAAAATCGCTTGATATAGAAATAGCGAGTAGTCAAAATGATTTAATACAAATTAATGCAGAAGCTTATGAGTTTTATCTTAGAGGAAAGTATAAATATGAGATGAGTGAGGATGTTAATGACACAAAGATTTCTCGTGGTCTATTAAAAAAGGCAATTAGTCTAGATAGTAATTTAATTTCAGCAAGGAATGTACTAGGTTGGACATATTATAGAACTAGTCGATATGATTCTGCAAAGGTGATATATGAAGATGCTTTGAATTTGGCTGATAAATTGGGTGATACATACCAAATCTCAAGATTACTTAATAATATCGGACTTATTTATGCAAAAAAGCATGACTACTCAAAAGCTTTAAATAATTATAATCGCTCTCTTCAAATTAAAATAAAATTGGATGACAGGAGAGGGATAGGTATCATACTAAACAATATGGGCAATATTTATAGAGATAAAGCTGATTATACGAAGAGTATGCAATGTTATAATAGATCTCTAAAAATTCAAGAAAGGCTTGATAATAAACAAAAGATGAGAACCCCACTAAATAATATAGGGATCAATTTGCTTATAAAAGGGAATTATAAAGATGCTTTGAAGTATTTTAATCGCTCTCTTCAAATCTATGAAAACCTTGGTTATAAGTGGGACATAAATTGGGTTCTAAATAAAATTGGCTACGCCTATCTCCAGATTGGAGATTATGAGAATGCCGTAGATTATTTTGAAAAATCAATATCTACCGCAAATGATATTGGCTTGGGCTCAAGCTCCCTTCTTGAGCCAACCATTTATCTTTTTTTATCAAACAAATACATGGATAAACAAAATAATTTAGAAAACCTTTATAAACTTTTGAAGGAGACCACAAATATTGGGTATGAAGTCAATTTTCATCTTTTTGAATTATTAAGCGATATTATATATATTGAACAAGCCTTTAATCAAGTGCAAGAAATAGCATTATCCTTAGAGCTAGATAAAAGAAAAATATTTTTTCATAATCCAATACCTAAAGCAATAGTAGAAGAATGGGAAAAGTTAAATGATTCCACCTCTTTGTAAAAAAGTAGTTATCATAATAATTAAAGAGATGAAGAAAGTTTAATTTGTGCCATTAGCTTTGTTTATACTATTCTATTGAAGTTAATGTAATGTATTATTTTGTAATAATTATTCTTGTAATATGGGAAATATATTGGAAATATAAAGCTTTATGGCTTTGCGCAAAAAATAACCATCGTAAATGGTTCATTATGATATTAATAATAAATTCTTTAGGTATTTTGCCCATAGTCTATTTATATAGCCAAAGATACATTAAAATTATTTATAAATGATTTAGATCCATTCACTTTTTGTAAAAATGAGGAGATGAAAAAAATAAAGTGATAAAAAGAATTTTGATTTTATATGTTTTACTTTCTATCAAAGTTTTTGCGGATATAGGTGTAAAAAAAATTGCACAAGGTTTTGATAAACCAGTATATGTATTACCTATACCGAATACAGCTAATGAACTATTAGTTTTAGAACAGAAAGGTTTGGTTAGATATATTAAAAATAACAAACTTTCTAAGATTCCTTTTCTAGATATTAGAGATAGGGTTCACAAGCCTTTATTCCCTGGTGATGAAATGGGATTATTGGGCTTTACATTTGATCCTGATTTTGATCAAAATAAATTCTGTTATGTCCATTACAATGACAAAGAAGATAAAACGGTTATTTCCCGTTTTGAAGTAAAAGAGAAATATGCAAATAAATCATCTGAAAAGATAATTTTAACGTTATTACAGCCATACTCCAATCATAATGGAGGAACAATTGAGTTTGGAAAGGATGAATATTTGTATATTGGTTTGGGTGATGGTGGTTCATCAGGGGATCCAGAAAAAAGAGCTCAAGATCTTTCTAGCTTATTTGGTTCTATCTTAAGAATCGATGTAAATACTGATAAGCCTTATATTGTACCTGAGTCTAATCCATTTACTTTTCATAAAAAATATAAACATGAAATCTGGGCATATGGTCTTAGAAATCCATGGAGATTTTCGTTTGATAGGTTAACAGGAGATATGATTATTGGTGATGTTGGACAAAATTTATGGGAAGAAATAAATATCGAATATTTTGGGGATAATGGCGGACGGAACTATGGTTGGAATATAATGGAAGGGAAACACTGTTATCCATTAGATGTAACAGATTGTGAAAATACTGAATTTGTTAATCCAGCATTTGAATATCCAAACAATGCTAATTATGTTAAAACTTTATTTGGGATTAAACAGCCGAATATGGATGGATGTTCTATTACTGGTGGATACATTTATAGAGGGGTTAATATTCCATCTTTATATGGAAGATATATTTTTGGTGATTATTGTACAGGGAAAGTATGGAGTATCCAATTTCATGATGGTATTGGAGAAGACCTAATTGATCATACATCAGAGATTATGGAAAGTATGGGTAAAAAGGAATTTTATCTATCATCATTTGGTGAAGACAATGATAGTGAATTATACATTATTGACTACACTGGGGCAGTCTACAAATTAATTTTCTATTAAACTTTTTTTTACTCACCATTTTGTTTTTTTTGTAAAGACTTTCTCTCAAAAAATATGTTAACTAAATTACATTAATAGCAATGCACCTTATTTTTGATTTAAACCAAGTTTACCTCAGACCATACTAAAAAATATTAATTATTTATGAAGATTGATGATATAGACCGCCAGATTTTAATCAGTTTGCAACAAGACGGTCGAAGGACAGCAAGTGAAATTGCTAAAGACTTAAATTTAACTGTTCCTACCATAACAGAAAGGATTCGAAAGCTCCAGGAAGGGTCCGTAATTCAGGCCTTTCAAGCGATAATTGACCCTAGAGCATTGGGTATGGATGTCACAGCGCTGATTACAGTAATTGCATCCTCATCTAACAACTATAAAA
>CAZNQF010000111.1:403-2180 GCA_964575125.1 uncultured bacterium | reverse complement strand
GGAAAAAATCCAATGTTTCAGCACAACGGGAATGGGATCAATGGTGCTCTGGGTCGCAACAAAAAACTCAAAAACTCTGGAAGAATTATTAAGGAATATCCAAAGTTGGCCAGATGTAACCCGCACAGAAACTCAAGTAATTTTATCTAAATATATGATTCGTAATAAATTGAATATAGAGTAATAATATTTTTTTAAAATTCTATCTTATATACTCAAATATAATTCAACTATGTTTAATTTAATCTTCGTAATTGCAAATACCTATTTCAATTAAAATGAAATTAATAAGATCAACAATTGTTATTATTAATATTTTCTTAGCCCTATTATTTTGTGGGTGTGATAAAGAAAAATCATTGGAGGAAGAACCTGAACATATTCCACCAGATTTATCTTTGTCTAGTTTTACAGATAGTACCATTCAAATGGTTCAGGGAATATTCACGATTACTGCTGAAGTATTTGACAGCGCTGGCATTAGTTTAGTTGATTTTTATATAGACAATGTTCTAATGTTTACAGATACCAGTGTGCCCTATGAATATGAATGGAACACTACAGAAGAATCAAATTGTTCTTTGCTCAAAATCAAGGTAATAGCATATGATAATTACTTTAATTTTTCTGAAATTGAACAAAATGTTTTTATTGAAAATCAAAATCCATCAGAAATAAATGTAAATCTTTGGTATACAAGTGGCTTAAGTGAACTTAAACTAGATAGAATGAATGATAAGTATTTTGGGACATCATCATGTAATAGTCCCTCTGCATTGGAGATAAATATTTCTACAAATGAAACATATCAACTGATAGATGGATTCGGAGCCTCTCTAACTAGCTCTTCTGCCTGGCTAATTAATAATTCTATAAAAAGAGAAGAGATTATTGAAAGCCTATTTTCAAAAGAGAATGGTATTGGGATAAGCTACATCAGGCTTGCCATAGGTTCATCTGATTTCGTTCAGGGTGAGCACTACTCTTATGCAGAGACACCAAATGATATGGATCTTTCTGAGTTCTCTATTGATAGAGACAGGGAACACATAATCCCCGTTCTTAATGATATACTTGCTTTAAATCCTGATATAAAAATAATGGGTTCTCCTTGGAGTCCCCCCGGTTGGATGAAAACAAGCGGTCAGTTTGTCTGTGGAAGTCATTGGGATAGCCGGTTAAAAACTGATATGTATTCCGTATATGCAGATTATTTTGTAAAATTTATTCAAGAATATGCTTTTGAGGGGATTCAAATTCATGCAATTACAATTCAGAATGAACCTTTATATTGCCCTTGGGATTATCCCGGTCTATATATGCCTGGAGACCAACAAAGAGATTTTATAAAAATATTAGGACCAAAATTTTCTGAAAGTGGTATTGAAACTGAAATTGTGATTTTTGATCATAATTGGGATAACACAGAACAAAGTGGTGCTTTTGATTATGCAAAAATAATATATGATGACCCTATTGCACTATACTATATAGCAGGGACTGGATTTCATGGATATGGAGATGGGGAGGCTAGTATGCAAGAATTAGTTTATTATTTAGATCCTACCAAATCTATATATTTTACTGAAAGAACAAATTCTACTTTATGGACAGGCTGGGATGCAGTGCTATCTCATATGGCAAAATATTATTTTATTGATGTTATGAGATATTGGTCAAAAAATGTATTGCTGTGGAACCTTGCGCTAAATACTGAAAATGTACCCTATAATGGAGGATGTCCGAACTGTACAGGGGTGGTCACCGTACAGGATGA
>CAZNQF010000111.1:0-392 GCA_964575125.1 uncultured bacterium | reverse complement strand
TTCAGAAGGATGCGTACCGTATTTATTCAAACACCTTTGAAGGGGAGCTTGAGACAGTTGCTTTTCAAAATCCGGATGGTTCTATTGTGGTGGTTACGCTAAATCCTAGTTGGGATACTGTTACCTATAATGTAAACTGGAACAATATGTATTTCAATCATTCTTTATCTGCTCAATCGATGGCAACATTTGTATGGGAACCCTAGCAGATGTTAAGAATTATTCATTTATATTTTTATAAATACGAACGAAATCTACTTTCAATTCCTGGGGAAAACTTGAATTATCGATTGGACATATTCCACCCCACGACCCTCCTATTGCAAGATTCAAAATAATGTGAAAATTTTGATCGAAAGGCCACATTCCTGGTCCTGTTCCAATATTTGTGA
>CAZNQF010000110.1:0-6535 GCA_964575125.1 uncultured bacterium | reverse complement strand
GCAACATACTCAGGGGGAGGACTAAAATTATTGTAAGCACTCTGAATATAGTTTTTAATAGAACTGGCTGAACTACCCGTCTCACTCAATGAAGCTGTGTAAACAACATATCCACGCTGGTGTCTCCAATCTACCAACTGCTGAAAACTAGAATTATTCTCTGAGCTACCCCCACATATATAAAGTATCGCAGGATCCTGAAAATCTGTGTCTCTGCTCCTCTCCTCATAATTCAATACCAAGGTAGAATACAGCTTCTCAAATACTCTCGACGGTAAACGATCTGTCCGATAGCTATCATCCCTCTCTCCTACCTCTCTTACCTCTATCTCTATCTCATCATATACCTCCAAGGTCTGTAAACTTGGATTATAGCGGTAAGGAACAACACTAATGTTTAGAAGTTCTAGGTCTCTCATGAACAGTCTGTCTGAGACATTCAAAACAGATTCCGGATACACAATGTTCCGTTCATAAAAAGACTCATCCTTAAACTTTATCACACCCTCGTCTTCTGTCTTGTTCTTATTTTGAAATGGAAAAACTTTTATGTCTGTTTCTGTGTGGGAGGACACAACATTAAAAGATACGGTATATTCTTTATCGCTCTCAACCTGGACCAAGGTTGAAAATAGAGGAAGCTCAGGCTGACCGTAATCTGTAGTTGTTCCGCCCTGTGATGGCACAAGTTTTGTGTATTCTCCCTGGGATTTGTAGGACACATCTCCCGTTGAAAATTGTATCATCGTCTTGTCTCCATCCACCGGATTAAGCGTGAACTGGGCACTTAGCATGTTAAGTAACAAAATACCTAATAGTATTTTAGATGTTCGTAATATCATATTTCTCCTGTTAAAATCTCTTTACTCTTTTACAAAAATATTTTGATTATTAAATAATTCCTTACATATAGAAAATTTAAACCATTTTTTCTTGAAACTATTAGACAATAATAGATGGTGTATTATTCCAATTTTCTCTGTATTTTTAGAGGAAATACATAGTAAAAACAAATTAGATACTTTTAAAATATGGGAAAGAAAATAATTCAAGCTTCACCATTACTATTTTTTTTAATCGGAATAGTATTTTGCCAAACTATTTACACTGAATATGTAGTGACTGATAGCGATACAGTTGACACATTTTCTTACCAAATTCCCTTTAATTATTTAGGAAATGAGCCTGTCCCATTATTGGTGGTATTTCATCAATGGGGAGGCAATGAGAGTTCATCTTATTATACAGAATTTGATGAAGAAGCAAATAACAGAGGTTGGATCTATTTATCCCCTTATGGTGGTTCGCCAAATAATTATAATCATCAATCTGCACAGGACTATGTTGAGTGGGCAATAAACTGGATAAGAAACCACTATTTAATTGATTCAAGAAAAATTTATATGGTGGGTGGTTCTATGGGAGGTGCTGCCGGAGCTATTTTTGCAAATAACCATTTAAATCCATTGAGACCTATGGTAGCCGCTACAGCATCAGGTTCAGGGATATTAGATTGTGAAAGACGATTCTATGAAATGGATGGTAACAACAGCATGATGCAATGGTTCGGTGGAACACCTGAAGAAGTTCCATTTGAATATCATCGAAATTCTGCAGTTTATTTTTCAGACTCAACTCAGAGCATGCACTATAACCTTCAGTTTACTCCACTCTATTTGGATTTTGGTTCATCAGAGCCACACCGCTACCACGCTGAAGATCTGTACAATCTACTATTAGATTATAATGAAAATATGTGGATTGAAACTGAACCCACCGGAGGACATGGATTTGGAATTATGGATGAACATCACACCTGCAACTGGCTCGCGCAGTTTGAGCTAGAAGATAGTCCACTTGATATTAATGTTAACCTAGATGAACCATCAAGAGCTTATTGGGCAGAAGCAATAAATTTAATTCAGGAAAATCAATTTGTACGATTGAAGTGCTCTGTAAGCTCTGATAATACATTTTTTGATTTATACGAATTTTCAAATAGTGATTCCATTATTTTTTATAATACAATCTCTGTACAAAATTCTTACATTGAAATTGAGAACCATAATCCATACATGATTGGAGATTTTAAGGTTGGACTGACAGGAAATGATTTTGAATTATTAGATTCTGTTTTTGTAACGGGAAATCAAGACGATTTTTATGAAATTCTATCCTATACGATCAGTGAAACGGTTGTATGGATTGATGTTCCTGGATGGATGGAATTGCAATTTATTAATGTTCAATTATTCTTCGGAAATTTTATTTCATTGGAAATAGATATAAATTCTGACTGGAATTTAATAGGTCTTCCCTTAACTACTTCTGATCCTTCAGTTGCATTCCTTTTTCCTGATGCTATTGATGGAACACTCTTTGGATTTAGAGATACCTATTTTTTGATAGATTCTCTTACAAATGGGAGCGGTTACTGGTTGAGATTTGAAACAAATGGAACATCGGAAATGAGCGGTTACCCTTTACCATCAATTGATATAGACATAGTTGAGGGATGGAACCTTATATCAGGGATTACAACTTCAATAAATGTAAATTTAATAAATGATCCAGATGGGATTATTGTTCCCGGAACAATCTATGGCTTTGGTGAAATGTATTTTATTTCTGATGTTTTAGAGCCAGCGAAAGGATATTGGATAAGAACAAATTTGTCAGGAACGATCACCATAGTATCTGATCCATAATATTTTTCCAAATATAGTAGATTTATTAAAAAAATATTATTTCAAATAAAGTAGATTCAAGATAAAATTCAAAAACAAATAACCCCACTCCAGATAAAACTAAAAATGGTGCAAAAGGTAAAGCTCTATATTTATCAAATCCACTTTTAAAAGATAAAATTCCCCATCCAACTAAGCTGAATAAACTTGCAAGAAAAAATACTATAAGAATATTTATTGGTCCCAACCATCCTCCTAAAATTGCGCTAAGTTGGATATCTCCGTATCCCATACTTTGACGTTTTGAAATTAAAAATGTAACACCTAAAACTATAAAAAATGATATTGGTCCAATTATAATACCCAATATTGTATCCTTTATAGGCAAAATATTCAAAATAATTCCTAAAATAACAAAAACTCCACAGAAAATTATTAAATTAAGAGGTATTTGCATGGTCTTGAAATCAATCCACGAGATAACAAATAAAAGAGAGACTAAACCTGAAACAAATAATGCAAAATCCCATTGAAAATTTGAAAATGACCACCCCCATATCAAACCTGAGATAAATTCAACGGTGGGATATTGAAAAGAAATCTTTTCCTTGCATGAATGACATTTACCAAATTGCAAAATAAATGAGACCAGAGGAACATTTCTATAAAATGGTATTGTTGTTTTACAATTAGGACAAAAAGACCGAGGTAATACAACAGAGAGCTCTTCAGAAATTCGATAGATTAAAACATTTAAAAAACTTCCGGAAAATGTTCCTAACAAAAAAAATGGAACAAAAACCGCCAGATCCATTATAGCCCAGATTGTAGCGCTGCACCCAAATGAAACACCGGCAAATATGTTACGATAACCATAATAGCAATAACAACTCCAACAGCAAGAATTAGAAGAGGTTCTATCAATGTTGTCATTCGGTCAACCAGTGCAGTAACCTGCTTATAATAATAATCTGCTGCTCTATCTAATAGGCTATCCAACTCACCGGTCTCCTCTCCGGTAGAAGCCAATTGAAGCATTATTGGTGGGAACAACTCTGTTCGACGTAAAGCGGTACTGATGTTATATCCTTCACGAATATAGTTAGAGGCTTCATTGGTTGCTTCCTCAAATACCCGGTTATCTACAACTTTACTCAATAATTTTGTTGAATCCAAAACCGGAACACCAGCACCAATTAGGATTCCAAACGTTTTACAAAATTTATTCAAAATTGCTTGATTAATTAGAGAACCAAAAATAGGGATTTTTAGTTTAATAGAGTCCATTATAAAACCACCCTTTTTTGTTTTTGAAACCAACCAAAAACCTAAAAATGTCAAGGACGAGAATAAGATAATTCCACCGAAATTAGCGCTCATCCACTGGCTCATTCCTACGAGGGTCCTTGTAGCAGCAGGAAGATTTGCCCCTAATTGTGCATACACCTCAGAAAATTTAGGGATAATCCAAATGAACATAGCAGATACCATTGCAAACATAAATAACATCATAAAAATTGGATAGGTCATAGCTGAACGGACTTTTCTTCTTGTATCATCTAAGTTCTCTAGGTACGTCGCTAATTGATCAAGAATTTCATCTAAGTTCCCGCTCACCTCGCCTGCTTTTGTTAGAGCAATAAATAACGAATTAAATACTCCGGGGTGCCTGTTCAAAGCCTCAGAAAGATTCAGTCCTTTCCTAATATTTTCTGCAACTTTGGTTAACACTTTTTTAAGTCGGGAATGCTTCTCCTCTATAGCTAACCCATGTATAGCCCTCTCTAAAGTTAATCCTGCAGAGAACATTGTAGCTAATTGACGAGTAAAAAAAACCAGATTACTCAGTGGTATCCGGTTTTTCATTTTTTCAACAGATAGATTTACCTCGTCCAGGAAGGGACCCAAAAAATCCCATGTTGTGTCCTGCTCTTTAATACGGATTATGACTTGATCCTGGCCGGTAAGTTTTTGGATGGCAGTATCTAAAGAAGCAGCATGAATCTGTCCCTCCTTTCTGTTACCTCCATCGTCCTTAACTAAATACTGAAAAACTGCCATTAAAGTTCTTCAACGGTGGACCGTAAAATTTCCTGAACAGATGTAATTCCATCTAAGACCTTTCTCAATCCGCTTTCTCTTAGAGATACCATACCTTGCTCGATCGCCTGAGTTCTTATCTCGTCTTCATTTGATTGATTGAAGATCAGACGACGAATCTCTCTTGACATTGGAATAATCTCAAAAATTGCGGTTCTACCCTTGTAGCCAGTATTTCTGCACTCTCTGCATCCTTTTGGTTTTTTTAATTTTCCACCATTTAATCTTTTTTTATCTAAACCCACCATATATAATTCTTGCTCCGAGGGATCATAATCCTCACAACATTCGATGCACAATCTTCTTACAAGTCGTTGAGCCATAACTAAGTTGACACATGAGCCCACAAGAAAAGGTTGAATCCCGATATCTAGCAGTCGGGTAATTGTTGAGGACGCATCGTTTGCGTGAACAGTGGAAAAAACTAGGTGCCCTGTTAGAGAAAATTTAACCGCGATATCCGCAGTCTCACCATCCCGAATTTCACCAATCAATAGCACATCTGGATCCTGACGCAATATTGACCTCAGTGATGATGCAAATGTTAATCCAATGTCCTCGAACACCTGAACCTGGCTGATTCCCTCTAGCTGATATTCTACCGGATCTTCAACAGTTGTAATGTTTATTCCCTCTGATTTAATTTCCTTTAGCGATGCATAAAGAGAGGTGGATTTACCGCTTCCTGTGGGTCCCGAGACAATAACCATTCCATAGGGCTGTGAGATAACCTTTTTGAATATTTTATACATATCCTCATCAAATCCCAATGATTTTAAATTAAAGTCAAAACCGGTTTTATCTAAAAGTCGCATAACAATTTTTTCTCCATAAACCGTTGGTAAAATTGAGACACGAACATCAATTTCTTTATCAGTAGTTTTAATGGTAAATCGTCCATCCTGTGTTAGCCGCTTTTCTGCAATATTTAGCTTTGACAATATCTTTATCCGAGTAACAAGTCCACTCAAAGACGCTATAGGAGGTGTCATAATAATTTGAAGCACTCCGTCAATTCTAATCCTCACGAAAACTTTGTCTTCCATGGGCTCAATGTGGACATCCGTTGCTCTTTCTTTAATAGACTCCTGTAAAATCATATTTACAAGTTTAACAATCGGAGCATCCTCTGCTTTTGCACTTTCAGGAGAAAGATCAACCTCTTCTCTCTGGTCTTCATCACCAGAAATAACTTTAATACCCTCTATGACTTCCTGCACTTCGCCTGTTTTTTTAATTTCCCCATATACTTCATCCAATGCCTTCTCTAGGGCAGTGGGTCCTGCAACCAGGACCTCAGGATTGAGGTTTGTCAAACGCTTTAAGGAATCTATACATGTGATATCTTCCGGATCCTCCATTGCAACAAGAATGGAAGATGTTGTTTTAGAAATTGCCAGTACCGCATTTTGTCTAGCAAACTCTTCAGGAACCAGTGAGGCAGCATCTTGGTCTATATTTAGGAGCATACTCTCTTCAGCTTTCTTGTATCCAAGCTGCATCGAATAAACTGTGACCAGGTCATCCTCAGAGATAACACCATCATTTATCAACACCAGTCCCAATTTTTCTTTTGTGTTTTTTTGTTCTAAAAGGGCTTCCTGAAGTTGGCTTTCGCTTATTTTGCCCAGATGAATCAGTATCTCACCGATACGTTGGAATTGAGGGTTAAATGTACTGCTCATCATTCAAAACAATTTGCGCCGGTAGCATCGGTCTGAAAAGGTGTCCTAGAAAGCTCAACGTTA
>CAZNQF010000109.1:4889-6573 GCA_964575125.1 uncultured bacterium | reverse complement strand
TATTAAGAAACCTCATTCCCCTTCGTTATAGATAAGGGTGACTAAAGTCCAACTATTGATATTGAGCCAGAAGCGCTTGTCCTAATCCAATACCCTTTTCCTGGTTCTATGTTTTCTGTGTTTGAGTAACCAATAGAAGTAAATTTAAATATTGTCCCTTGAACAATAATTTCATCTGGGTCTTCTATGTCCGATATAATTACTGACGTACTTATTCCTGATATAAGATTCCATCCCTGGTTCAGCTCAATAGTGAGCTGATTGATTGGAGTGCCTGAAAGGATTGTGCTACCAGCTTCATTAAATCTTAGCCAGTATCCTTTACCATATATAAAAATTGATTCAAAGTTATATCCGATATCAAAAGAAAAAAATGTTCCTTGAATTGATTCGGGAAATAAAATATTATAAGAGGTGTCTTCCATATTGAGCGGAAGCCCAATTAGGATCCAGCCTGCAAGATTAGGAATATCTAACTCAAAATTATTATTTGTGTAAATGCCATCAATAGCAATTACACCTGTATCATCAGGGTCTAACCAATCCCTTAACCTCCGCGATGAATTGTTACCTCCATCCCAAGATAATGAAAATTTTCCGTATAAATCAGGTCCGTGGCTGCAATCTGGACCATCACTACCTGTATTATTGCCTACTAGCTGTTTGTCAATATTAAATATTGCTGAACCAGAAGAGCCATCTGCGGTTCCACCTTGGTCCCAACTTAAACACCAGTGAGTGTCTGGATTGTTCCATGCACATGACCACGCATAATCATCATTAAAGTTTATTTTTCTTGGGTCATCCTCAGGGTGGTGAATCCCCGAAGAGATTAAAGGAGGTTCATCATCGTTGGACCACCCTGCATAAAACGGATCCCAAGATTCTGGTGGCAGTTCGTCCATCAATAATAGTGCAAAGTCAGAGCCCACATTTTCATTTCGGGTTGCTAAAAGTGTAGAGCCCGTTACCGAATATTCATATGAGCCACTATTACCTGAGCAGGTAGGACTTTCATGGTTAAAATAATACACAAAATTATTATGTTCCTCTAGATTGGTTTCGCCCACTATACAATGCCACGCAGTTAAAACATAGGGTGTATTATCATTGTTTACATTATTAATAAGTGTTCCGCTACATGTATACTCATTAATTATCATATAAATAACTGAGTTAGCTTGGTCACGAAATTCCTGAGCTGACTCACAGGCAACATTCTCACCACAGTCTCGATCCCTATTGGAATCAGAGAAATTAAAAATATCTGTATAGTCATGAACCACATTTGTGATATTCAGTTTCGGCTCTTGAATAATATGTTCTGGCTGATAATATTCAAGAATTATTAAATCTCCTTTGATAAGTGGAGTACCAAAAGATTTATCAATACTATTGTTGTCGCTGGTGAAAGGTCCATATCCCATATCTCCAGAATTACTATAAATATATAGTTTGCTATGCTCTGGAATCCAGTATTTATCAAACTCCAATTTCAATGCATGTGCACCCTCTGAGCGAATACCAAGCCTCCACAAAGATGTACCGTTTTCTAAAACTGTCCATGTCCCAGAATTAGATATTGAATAGTCTACACTATATTTATATCCATATTGGAAAGGGCGACCACTATTTTTAGAATTATTTATTCATAGACATGGCCACTTTGGAGATCATAGTATAG
>CAZNQF010000109.1:4517-4879 GCA_964575125.1 uncultured bacterium | reverse complement strand
ATTTTTAGAATTATTTATTTTTTTATTAGAATATAAAGCAAAGTCAATCTCTGGGAGGTCGATAACCTGAAAATCAATTTTGTTTAATTTACCACCTCTGACTGTACGATCAGTGAGCACATTAACACCAGAAAATGAAATGCTAATAAATAATGTAAATAAAAATAATCTCAGGTGAATCATAATGATAAATATAAAATTTTAATTACATATTAAGATAGGATAGAACCATTTTTAACTTTTTTATCTGGAACGGCCAACACAACATTATTGTTTTCTTTGAAAAATCCAGTTATAAGGACCTCTGATGTAAAAGAACCAATTTTTTTGGGAGATAGATTCGCTACAACCACAACCTGCCT
>CAZNQF010000109.1:0-4507 GCA_964575125.1 uncultured bacterium | reverse complement strand
GCTCGACCGTTTAACTCCTAAATCTTCGCCTAAGTCGACCTCTATCTTATATGCTGGCTTTAGAGCCTCAGGAAACTCCCTAACATCAACTATAGTTCCTACCCTTATTTCTATCTTTTTGAATTCATCCCAAGTGATATCTCCCACTATAATTTCTCTCCCCCTAATTAGTGATTATTCTATAAGACCTTTTTGCTGGTATTTGTTGCGATACTTTGAATATAGTGCTTTATGTCTGTCTGATAAATCAACAGCTCGTCCCTTTATAAATGCTGTTTTGACTGTTGTACGGACATCTAATATGTCACCATTCGAAATGAAAAAGGTGGCATCTTTGCCAATCTCTAGCGACCCTACACGTTCATCTACACCAAGTATCTCTGCTGTAGAGAGCGTGATAGAGCGCAGGGCTTCATCGTGGGGAAGACCATATGAGTATGCCTTAGATGCGTGGTAGGGAAGATTTCTGATGTGTGGGGTTTGAAATGGCGATTCGCTGTTTGATATGCAAAACTTTATCCCCGCCTCAAACAATTGTAGTGGGGTTGTGAAGGGCTGGTCATATTTTTCAAATCGTCGCATGGGCAGGGAGTGTACCTGCGTATAGATCACCGGTATATCTTTATCTTTTAGAAGCCCGGTAACGCGCCAGGAATCTTTGCCACCAACCAATATCATTTTAAAATTGTGCCTGCTGCTCCAGTAAACTGCTGCCTCGATCTGGCGAACCTCATTTGCGTGGATGAATATTGGGATATCACCTTTTATAAGCGGGAGAAGGCCCTCCATACGTAGGTCATGTTTAAGTGATATGCTGTTAGCTTCTTTTAGATGTAAATATGCATGTGCATCGTCAATTAAATCATCAATTTTTTGTATAGATTTTAATCTAGCTTTAGAGCCATCATCTTTACTCTTTTTTCCATATCTCGGTTTGGGAGTGCTCATTGATGGCCAAAAAAGATGCAGCCCTATGGGGTGCTTTAATGTTGCGTCTTCCCAGGTCCACCCATCTAACATCATTAGCGATGATGTTCCAGAGATAAGACCTGATCGAGGGACAGAGAGCGCTAAAAGAATTCCATTAGAGCGTGAGACAGGGATAAGCTCAGAGTCAGGGTTGTAGCTTACATTGGCCCGGACATTTGGATTTAGCTCTCCCACTTCGGCATAGTCTCGCGTAGCACGAACTGCACCAATTTCCTGAAGACCTATGGTAGAGCCCGCAGAAATAAGGGCAGGAAAAACATGCTGGCTGGTTGCATCAATTATTTGTGTTTCAGGTGGAAGAGATATATCACGGTCTATGGAAACAATTTTTCCGTTTTCAAATAGTATATCTGTGTTTTCCAGGGTGCCATGGGATACCGTGTGAATTGTCCCGCCACGGACTAGGATAGGGTGATCCTGGTTTGAGCCAGGAATCTGATCAGATGATATCAGAGAACCAAGGAAGATAAATATAGAAGCAATAATTCTCAAAATTCCTCCTCACAGTGATGGTGCTTGGGTGAGCCCTCTTCCCTATGTTTCCATTCCTTTTTTTTCTCATCATCCCCGATCGATAAAATTTTAGCTATTAGCTCACTGCGCAGCTCTCCATCTCTTTTGCGGAACCGTTTATCTTGCTCCAAGGAAAAATATTGAGCTCCATCAATCCATGTCTGTTCACAGACCGCTGCGCTAGATAGAGGGTGATCGCTCCATATAACAAAGTCCGCATCTTTCCCCGGCTCCAGTGAGCCAACCCACCGATCTATGCCTAACTGAGTGGCCGGGTTCAGGGTAACTAACTTTAGCGCTTCCTCCTCAGATAGCCCACCATATTTTACCCCTTTGGCGGCCTCTGTGTTCATTCGCCTTGCCAGCTCATTGGAGTCGGAGTTGAAGGACACATTTACACCCACGTCGGTCATAAGAGCACCGTTGTAGGGAATGGCATCGATAACTTCATATTTGTAGGCCCACCAATCTGAAAAGGTAGAGGCATGAGCTCCATGCTCTCTAAGTCGTTCAGCAATTTTATATCCCTCCAATACATGCTGGAAGGTGCCAACTGTAAAACCAAAATCTTCCGCTACTCTGGTTAGCATAAGTATCTCATCCTGGCGATAGGAGTGGCAATGTATTTGCCGCTTGCCCTCCAATATCTCTGCTAGAGCTTCCAGCTCTAGATCTCGCCTTGGTGGTACTTTTTTCTTCCACTGCTTTCGATTGTTGTTATAATCACTCCACGCATTTTTATATTCAACAGCTGAGGAAAAGGCATCCCGGAGAATTTGCTCAACTCCCATCCGTGTTTGGGGATAGCGAGTTGTGTTATCGTCCCCCCAGTTGGACTGTTTTACATTCTCTCCCAAAGCAAATTTAATTCCCTTTACCGCGTTAGAGTATAGCAGTTCATCTGGCGCAGCTCCCCAGCGCAGCTTGATAACTGCGTTCTGACCGCCAATGGTGTTTGCTGAACCATGGAGGATGTTTGCGATGGTCAGTCCGCCAGCTAGCTCACGATAGATAGCAATATCATCGCTGTTCAAAACATCTTGAATTCGCACCTCTGCGGTTATTGATTGTGTACCTTCATTAATAGAAAAAGCTGCAGAGTGGGAGTGACAGTCAATCAGCCCTGGTGTTATATGTTTTCCAGTTCCATCAATAACCAGCGCACCTTTGGGAGATTTAATCCCTCTAGAAATATTTTTTACTTTCCCATCAACAAACAAAATATCATAGCCATCTAAAATACCCTGAGCTCCGCAGGTCCAGATAGTAGCATTGTTAACCAGGACAGCTTTGTCTTCCAACCGTGAGCTCTCCCAGCCGTAGCTACCCTCTGGATAGAAAACAGATAGCTCTGACCTTGTTTGTTTTACTTTCTTTTTATCTTCCTTTGCAAGGTCTCCTGTTTTGAGAGCTTCCCAATTAAGCTGTAGGTCTTTTTGAGTACCCTCCATTCTGTTATCAAATATGTAGCCGGAATATCGACTCTCTGCTTTTGTGGAGTCCCACTGAACCTTCCAGCTAATAAAGCGTCCCGCTACGTTTAAATTAGTTAGCTTGTATTTAGTAGAATCTTGAAAGATTTTACCACTGTAGCTGTCATTCTTTTTCTTAATCTCAAGTTTGTATGATTGCTTACCAATCACTAAGCTCCACTTGCCATCTACATCTACATCATACTTTGGCTTAACAGGATATTCCACACCGCCTATCCATGTTGAGATAACGGTAGAACTTTTCTCAAAAATGTTACCATCAACAATGGTTAGGTTTGCGAGATAACCTTTTTTGATTTTTCCCAACTGTTTTTCTAAACCCATTTTTTCAGCTGGAACTGTGGTCAGAGCCGCCAGAGCATCAGATTCAGAGAGGCTTCGCTCTACAGTTTGGCTCAAATTTTTTCGAAATTCCTTTTCCTCTAGACCGTGAGCTGTGAACGCAATCGGGATATCGTTCTCAATCATCTTGGCAGGGTTGTCCGGAGCCATTGCCCAGTGCTTTAGCTCTGCGGTGCTGTAGCTGAGAGCTTGGTTGGGATCTGAGATATCAGGGGTAACAGGAAAATTGAGTGGTAATATTATAAATGGCTTGTACTCAGAAATTTCATTTATTCGCCGGTATTCATAGCCGCTTCCTTTTAGCCAGCAGTTTAGCTCAAACTCATTTGCGATGTTGAACGAGCGTAGGGCTGTCAGCTCATGATCGGTCTCAAAAACAAAGGGGGCCTTGTGAACGATCCACTCACCTAAAATTTCTAGATCACGGTTCTGAGCTAGAGGTTCATTGAACTGGGGATAGTTTTCTGTCTGCTCGCTAGCTTTTCGGTACCACTCGGCATCCCCAAGTGACTGCCGTAGTAGAGCCACAACACCTAAAAGTGCGTTGGGATATTTTTTACTTCCCCAACCATCCACCTCATAGGCAATGTGCTGGGCGACCTCTGATCTCAAAACAGTGCCCATCCTATCAAGCTGGATAACAGCTGTCTGTCCCTGAAAAATACCTGAGTCGGGCACAATGTGTGCGCTTGTAAAACCAAGCTTTTGTAGTGACTTGATTTTTTTTGCATCGTATTTATAGAGCTGTGACATATCCATTCTTGGATGGACCTTAAAGTTCCAGTGTGAATCGTGGTAGCTTTGATTTTCTTTTTTAATGGGTAAGCTCACCCAGCTATCAATAAATCCAGGGTAAATGAGCTTTCCGCTCATATCCACTGCTCTAGCATCTTTTGGAATTTTTATATCTATTCCTACTTTTTCAATCAGACCATCTCGAACTATAACTGTTGCGCCCTCTTTTACATTACCCGGCTCTAGAAAGACCGTTCCCCCTTGGAGAGCCCAAACACCGGGAACATTCTCACGCAAACCATCTGGAGGTTCAATCTGAGCCACAGCCAAACCTATGAGAAATGGTATTAAATAAAATATTTTTATCATTTTTATTATGAAAAGTGTGCTATTTCAATAAAATCATTTTCTTGGTCTTGACAAACTCATCTGAA
>CAZNQF010000108.1:0-6583 GCA_964575125.1 uncultured bacterium | reverse complement strand
GGAGCAAAATAATCAAATTCTGAATCATATTCATCAGTAGCATCAGGAGAAAATCCAACTGTTAAATCATAATCACTACTTCCTCCTGAAACATTAAAGGAAATAGAGAAATCTTGTGATTGTAAAAATTGGAAAAAAGAAAATAAAAAGAAAATTGTTTTAAACTTGGTCATTACAACTCCTATTTTGGTTTATACATTACACTAACAGTTTATTAGACAATATTACCAGAATAAATATTCCTTAAATTAATAAAAAATCAGGATATAGAAGTCAGATTATCTATAGTGACAAAACTATTATGGTATATAAATATATTTAGAAAGAATATTTATATTTAAGCTTCATTCGAAACTCTGTGTAATCAGTACGAGGATTCGCAACAAAATCATTTACATTGACAGTACCTAGGTCAAGTCCAATCATTTGATTTTGTGATATCTTATATTGTGCACCTAGATTGAACGTAATTTTTCTGTTTGATATATCTGGAACATTTGGACACGGCGAATCCGGCGAAGCGGATTTTTCACCTGAGACTACACCCATACCTGCATACATTTTTAAAAGATTATTAGCAAATGTATAGGAGACTTTTGAATTAATAAGAGAGAAAGTTGTGGTTGTTTCTTTTAGCGGAATATTTTGAGACAATCCTAATCCCAAATTCAAAGATAATCTAAAAGGAAATGATTGGGTCATTCCAATCATATAGGAATTACTTTTAAATGCACCATCAGGATTTGCATTGTCATTGAACTCCATGAGCATAATATTACCTGATAATCCTATTTCCATATCCCTAATTGCAAATGCATAGGAGGGCCCAAAGGTCAGTGTTGTTGTATAATCATCACTCAACTGTACGCCTGATGTATCCTGAACAACAGCTTCACCATCTCTAGTCATTAACCGATATCCTACGCTCAAACCTGGATAACCATTAAAACTAAAGTTGGCATTGGTTGCATAGGTAGAGCTATGTGTAATCTGAGCTTCAAGAAGATCAAGATTATTTCTATTATTTTCAAACCCTACACTTAACATAATTTGATTATCAAGAAATTTTGTTCTTCCATCCAACTTCAACGCTTGTACATCAGTCTGAACCGATGAATTTCCTAGAGATGTAAAATCTCTTGGAATACTTTTGAATCCCCCTTTAACATCAAATAAAGCTAATTTAGTGCTGAATTCAAACATATAGGCATTCGTTGCAGATAGTGATACATCTTCAATAGTAGGGTCAAAGTTGTGATCTGTAATTGTTGATGCTGCCCAATAGCCTATCAATTGTGTATTTTTAAAAATTGATATGGATGAATTAATACCTACAACAGAATTGTTTTGATGATTATACTTAGTCTTTTCCGTACTATCGGTTGGAATGTTTACAAATGAGCCATAAAGCTCATCTTCCATTGATGTCGAATCATCTTCAACCTTTAAATAATTCATTCCTAATTCAAAATCCAATGGAACAGGAATAAATAATTTAGGCTCACCCTCCCAAGAATAAGATGTAGAAATACCCATTAGTTTTTGGGCAAATGTTCCCTTAACGTACTCAGGTAAACCTTCATCATTATTTTGAAGCATTGCAGGAAGCATTTCTTTTGTATTACCGTAAACAAACGAAGTTTGAAAACCCCTAAAATTTACATCAGCAACAAGTCCTCTTACTCTTGCACCTTTTAAAGTAAGCTCCGAGAAATTAGGGTTATGATCTCCACCCTTGAGTGATGCATAGGGAGTTTCAATAGTAAATTTAAATCTATTCAAAGGTTGACGTTGAGAATTTATCTCCCTTGCTAGTGGGTCAAAGTGATCAAACAGAGACATGCTGAGGGATGCTTTTAATAGACCTTTGCTGAAATTAAGTTTAAACCTTGGTTTCTGAATATCCAATGGCCTGTTATCAGGCTGATCCTTACCTGAGAAGGTATCATACTCTGACTCATAATCTACCGTACCTTTTATTTTAGCATCGCTTAAAAAGGTTCTTTTAACTTCAACTTTTTTAACAGAGAAAGTCCACTCATTGTCAGAAGATTTATTTCCTAATTTATCAGTCACAGAAAATTGGATTGTATGTGTTCCGAAGTCAAAAGGTCCAGTCGGAATAAAAGAAATAAAGTCTTTGTCAATTGATGCATCGCTGGTTACATCATTTCCATCAATTAAAATTGAAATAGTGGATTCATCTACATCATCTTCTTCATCATAAATCGAAATAATAACCATTTGATTCCCATCTTCATATACCGCACCATCATCAGGCTGCATGAGTAAAACATCTGGTGCCGATGTTTCTGAAAAACGAATATATTCAATAAAATAAGAATTATCCTGTGGATTAAAATCGGGCAATGATGCAATATTATTTGCATCATCCGTTGCCAAGATATAGTATTCAATACCATAAGGTCCAACTTCATCAAATGGAATCTCAAACTGATAATTATTGAATTCCAGATACATGGGTTCATATTTAAAGTATTTTTCACCTTTTATACGATAATATATCAAAACATCTCTAACATTGACATTATCCATCACTACCGCTTCAATAATAAGAGGCTGTCCCTCGTATGTTTCTTCTATAATTTGGTGGAGTATATTTGGCTTGATATAATCATTAGCAGAGAATCCCCATGAACTGAATAGAAGCATTAATATGAGCAGATATTTTTTATGTCCTGTTAACATTTTCTAGCTTCCACTTCCTTTGGTTGGTTTTACTTTCATAATTACTTTTACTGATCCATCTTCTCGCTCTTCAATTTCAGGAGTTCCTGACAATTCCATCACTCCATTTAAAAGTTGCTCAAATATATCTTCTGTATTACCTGCACCTTTGCTAATTGAACTACCCTTAAATGATTTTCCAGAAATCTTCTCAGCCAAGCCAGGTGCAATTTTAGTTTGAGTTTTTTCCGCTTTGCTTTTAATCTTTTTCATCGCCTCTTTTGACCGCTTCATATTAACAACTAGCTTTCCAGGAGAAGCATTTTCACCTGAAACAATTACTATTTTTTTTCCAACCTCAACACCTTTGGCTTTCAACACCCCTCTGCCCTTATTCATTTTCACAGATACTTCGGATGACCAGGAATTTCCACCATCTGTTGATAACTCTACACCATCCTTTCCTTCAACAGATACTTCTTCACTGTAGTCTAGCGCATTATTTCCTTTCGAGTCTAAGCTGTTAATTTGAATATTAAAGGGTTTACCAACATCTTTTCCTCCCGGTTTGTCGGGACTCATTTTAAGTTTCCAATCTTCAAGAGTTTTTTTCTGCCATTTAGGCACTGCTGCTTGAGGAACAGCAATAGGTGAGCTTGGACTTTCTCCAGCTTTAGCAATACTTGTCGTCATCTCAGTTGCAAGGATTACGCCTAATTCATTCATAAATTCAACAGTTCCTTCTAAAACTGTTAAGTGAGTAGTCCCATCCTGATCAACTTTTAAATTAAATTCAGTTCCCTTTACAGATGCTACACTCGTTGGTGTTTGAATCTTAATTTTTGAGCCGGTTGTTGCCTGCACATGCATCTCACCAACAGCAACATTAATATCTGTTTCCAATTCACGTTTAACCGTTCGTTTTGACTTTACAGTAAATTTTGTATTCTCACGTATTTTTATCATACTCCTATCTAAAAACATAACTGAACCAAAAGATGCTGTTCCTGTCTCCAATTTATCACCATCACCTAGCTTACCTCCAAGAAATGCAGCCTGCCAACCTGGAGTTTCGACCATATCTATTTTTACATCACCAACCACTTTGTTTAAGACAGCAACAGGACGGGTTGCGCTCAACAATATTGAAAAGAAAATAAAGAAAAATAAAAATGATTTTTTTATTTGGATTTTCATTTCAAATATTAATCTCCAAACTCCACAATAATTTCAATCTCACCCGAGGGTGTCATAAACATACCTACAGGGCTAGAGTCTCCCAAGCTTAAACCATCAGATGATAGTGCTTGTATTCTCCAAAAATATGTTGTTTCAAATTCAAGATCAGCTGCACCTGATGTTGGATAGGAAATAGCGGTGCCATCAATATTATCATTTTGATACACAACTTCAGAAAAATCATCAGACGATGCAACCAAAATAGAATATTTCCCTGCACCACTTACCTCTGACCAGGAAAATACCGGATATAAATTTTCAACCTGAGTATCAACAGTGACCAATAATTCAGAGGTTAAATCCCCCGACAATGTAAAGGATGCAGAAACACTTGGATCTGATATAGCATTTCCATCCATATCCAAAGACCTCACGTGCCAATAATATGTTTTACCAAATGATAGCTGATCTACACCTGCACTTGGATATTGTGTTCCCGCATCCTGAATTTCTGAATTTAACCAAATGATATTTGACATATCATCATTTGATGAAATGGATATTTCATATTTTCCAATTCCTTCCACTCCCTCCCAGCTAAACTGAGGATTTTGGGAATAAATTTCTTCATTTATGGGTGAAATTAATGTTACCGTAAAAACTGCAGTTAGTTGAAAAGATGCAACTTCACTCCACAGTCCTGCTAGATTTCCATTTTGGTCTATAACAACGGCTTTCCAAAAGTATGGAATATTAGGCTCCAATGCATCACCCGAATATTGAAGGCTTGTCACTCCGGATGTAGATTCCCAACCATCAGAAAAATCCTCACTTGAACTAACATGAATTTTATATCCGGATGCTCCTTCAATCTCAGACCAACTAAATGAAGGATTAGAGGTTGAAATATCACCACTTGGATCAGATAAAATCACGGGCGGTGGTTCAGTTATTTGAAATGTAGCAACATCGCTCCATTCTCCTTGCGGATTTCCATCTTGATCCACTGTTATTACTCGCCAGTAATAGCTTTTACCGCTCTGAAATGGCGGGTCATCTGGATAGGTTAAGTTAGTCATACTAACTGTTGTTCTCCATGCTCCAGACATATCATCATTGGAACTTATTTCTGTAAGATATCCTGAGGAGCCCTCAACCTCACCCCAGCTGAATTGAACATTCATAACACCAACTTCTTCATTCAATGGAGAACTTAATTCTACTTTAGTATAGGGAGCTGTTGTAAAGCTTGATTCAGTATTACTGCTAATGGGATTCCCACTTTCATCAACTGCTTGGACACTCCATGTGTATGTTGTCTCATAATTCAAGGCAGGACTTCCTGGGTAAATAATTTCATTCCCATCCATCAAGTCACTCCACACATTATTACCTTCAATGGAAATTGACACAAAATATCCTGACGCTCCATCTAAGGTGCCCCACTTTAATGTTGGGGTAACATTTGAAATAGTCGTATTCATGGGTGAAGTTAATGATAATTCATTTAAACCGGGTGTGTTAAACATCACAACAACACTTCTATTTACTAGCTCTACACCTCCCGCATCAACAGGTATGACACGCCAGTAGTAAGTTTTATCATTGCTTCCTACAAATGAATTGTATTCCGTTCCACTTACTAATTCAGAAACTAATAAATCACCTAGATCTTCTGACTCGCTGACATCAATGCGATAACTTGATGCATTATCAGATGCTGACCATTTAAACATTGGAATTGTTGATTCAATTGAAGTATTAACAGGTCCCAATAGTTCAATAGGCGCTAAGGAAGAAGTTGTAAAATTTCCGGTGCTACTCATAGCATCCGTATATGGTTCATTATTTTTATTTAGCGGAGACACATTCCAAAAATAGGAAGCTCCAAAATCTAATTTTATTGCATCATCAGGATAGCTAACATTGGTTTGGCCAACTGAGACAGACCAAACAACATTTGAAAATTCCTCATCTTTAGATAATTTTACAGAATATTCAGTTATCCCCTCAACACCGGACCAAGAGAACGAGGGAACTAATCCCGGAATTTCCTCTCCAACAGGTGAGTTCAAGGTTGGCGGCTGTATTGGGTCCGGAGTTTGAAAATTTCCAACCTCACTTTTCACACCAGAACCAAAAGGTGTTCCCTCTGCATCTAATGGGATAACCTGCCAAAAATATGTTGTACCTCTTGACAATATCATTGCTTCCGAAGGATAGGCTATAGATAAATCTGTAACAGTTTCTCCCCAAACAGGGGATGATAGCTCTTCATCACTACCAACCGATATCATATATTTCGATGCCTGAGAAACCGATGACCATGAAAAGGATGGAATCAATGATTCTAATTTGTCTCCGTTGGGTGAATTTAATGTAGGAGGCTCAACAGAAGTGGTTTGAAAAAAACCTGTTTCACTGGGTTAACCAAAGGGATTACCATCAGAGTCGAGCCCTTGTACCTGCCATATGAATTCACCATCTGGTTTCGAGATATTAGTACCTGACGCCGAAGAGGACCAGAGAATATTCGACATATCCTCAACAGGACTTACAGAAACCTCATAAGTTGATGAGGAAGGCTCGGTCCCTCCCCATGTAAATAGGGGACCATCCAAAATAACAGGCCTAGTAATATTAGGTGTTTGAATCAGAATCAACTTTCCTGGGATCCCATGAATATTTCCATCTTTAAACGCAATTATTTTTGCAT
>CAZNQF010000107.1:5903-6605 GCA_964575125.1 uncultured bacterium | reverse complement strand
CACCATTTATAGAAAATTTAAAAACCTGGTCAGAAAATTTTGCTAGAAATACAGCTGCTATAACGGGAAGCATTAAAAAACCTGATGAACCTAATGCCAATGAAACAGGCAGAAATAATAGACCTGCCAAGATTCCAAACTTAGCTAAAACAACACCTGTTACAAAAAACTGCATAATTATAGTTGCTGCACCTGTTGTCATATAATAGGTTCCAAAAAAACCAACCAATCCATCCATATCAGGTAAAGCTTTTCCTGTAATATCGGTAATTACATTGCCCATTTTATCTTTTAAAACAAAATAAGTACTCGCGGTCATTTTAAATTGATAATCAATAATCTTTGATATAAATGCAGCTAAACCAATTAACAGGGCAATAGATTTTAAATAGGGATCAAACTCAAACTTTGTTTTTTCCTTTTTCTCTTCTTTTTTTGGCTTACCTTTTTGTTGATCATCTACTTTTTCCTCTCTACTTTTTTTGATCAACATTCCCATAAAAATATAAAGAACAATAAAAAATACTGTGAGATATAGTAATTTGTCAGAGCCAAATGTCTTCACAAAAGGCTTAAGTGAATATCCGGCCAATATTCCTGCAACAGAGCCACCTGCTCCAATTATGCTAAATAATCTTTTTGCCTGACGCGCATCAAAAACTTCTCCGGCGAGCATCCAAAATTGGAGAATAGATAGAGATA
>CAZNQF010000107.1:839-5893 GCA_964575125.1 uncultured bacterium | reverse complement strand
GAATAGAACTGGAATAAGCCATTTTTCAGGGAGATCAACAATTGATTCTCCTGCGGAAAACATTGAGAACAAACGGGTCAAGGAAAGTTGGATGATCAGAAGTCCCGTAGCAAAAATTAACCCGCCAACTGAAATAACCTGAATAATATCTTTACCGTCAGTTATACGTTTGTAAAAATTTATTACAATAACCATAGTTATAGCGATCGCAACAAACATCAGTGGCAAATAACTTCTATCGAATAGATTTAGAAAAAAAGCGTCTCTGGCAGTGCCCCCGGTTATACTTGTAGCTACTACTGCAAAAAACTGAACAAAAAGAATCAGTACTTTTTTACGCTCATCCTTTTTGATATTAAACAGTTTCAATTAATCTAGAGGAATTAAAATTAAATTAATTAAAGAAATAAGAGTGAAATTTAAAACTAAAAAATTGATAAGCAAATTTTCGAAATCTGATGTTAAGGATTAAAAATATAAATAATTGATCAGATTTAAACTAATACCTTTTGCATCATTTTTAAATCCACCACTTTGTGAAAATGATATATCTAAATGATAATTATTTAAATGAATACCAAAACCACCTCCAACTTTTATACCCCATATTGAGTTGTGTGCGATTCCAAAAGTAATAGGTAACCGCCTGTGTAGCATCCATTTAAATCCACCAGATAATTCAAATTGGGACGTTGGATATACTGTTGATTCTCCCTCATATGAAATTGAATTAAATATTACAAATCTATTTTTTATTACATATTCGCTTTCCAAACCAACCCTTAATGGAATCGTGCTTCTTAGAGTATCAATTAATAATACTTCATCATTTGAAATAAATGTTTCAAGTAAAGAATCTTGCTGAACATCTGTATAATCTGTAATATCTTCAAATTCATTAGAATAGAGTGAGACATCGTATGTTATGCTGTGTTTGTGTGAAGTATTTTTATCCCAATCAATTTTCCCCAAAATATTTTGAATACTTAGTCCGACCATCCAATTTTCACTAACTTTTTTTGAGATTCCTATATCAATAGCATATCCTTTACCATTAATATTTGGTTCAAATTTTCCCATTTTTGAGTAAGAGAGTAAGCTATCTCTTTGGAAATATAGATCTCCAAAATTATATAGATGCTCTACGGAGCCTTTTCCAAAAAGTCTGTCTTCATATGAAGTAATATCTCCTGAGGATTTAAACGAAGAATATGCTAATCCAAATAAGCCTTTTAATCCCACACCAAAAAATAGTCCATCACTGATCTCACCTGATAATGTCCAAGAAACAGGTAGAAACATCTGCATTCCAAAAGCTGAGTTTGATAAATCAATGGGTCGATTAAATTCAATCCCTTGAAAAATGGTTTGAAAAATAGATTTTGGAATTGTTCCATATATATCCACTGAACCTCCAGCATAAACTGAGAGCCACTTATATGATAAACCAAAAAACAAAATATTACCATGGGTGTTTAATGATAGTCCTCCATCATCAATTTCATTCAACATATTGTCAATCGATTGAGGATCTAAATTATTGCCACTTAATAAATAATCATTCAGCCAGTTTTGTGACACTGAATTATTAGCAAATTGAAGAGATAGTGGTATCAAAATGGAAAATTTAGATCTTTTCGATGTCCAAAAATTAGCCCCATTTAACGAAAGTGTGTGTGACCCCACAGAGGATGAGAACAAAGATCCACCTGTAAAACCTCCACCTATTTCAGCGTTTAAAAAAGAAAAAGATCCTAGTGAAATTATAAAAATAAAAAAAATAAATATTTGTCTTATCATTTCTATTCTGTTACATCCATTGGATCTACAATAACTACAACACGTCCATAAATAATCATCGATAAATTATCAGTTAAAAATATGCTGGAAGGCATTGAGTCACCGTTATCATCTTTTAAACCTGATATTTTGACATCAGGTTTAAGAAATAATTTATGTCCGTTGAAAAGGTCTAGCTTATCATGAGATAACATAACTGAATCTGTATAGATGGAATTAGCTGTTAATTCAGTTACAAATAGGGTATCTTGATAAATCGTACCAAAATCTAAAGAATCATGGGATGCATAAACTGAGACAGATGCTCCAAAATCAAATTTATTATTTGAATTGAAAAATATCACTAGATCTTCCAATATTATATCATCCAAATCATGGTTAACCTCAGAAATTTAAATATCAAAATCTGTACTATCAGGGACATTAAATATCATAGGTATCTCAAGTGTCATTTTTCCTGTAACAAACTGAAAAGTGGTAACCGTACCTGTACCCGATACTGTTGCTTCTCCAGATGCTTTAATTGAATCAGGAAAAATATTTATTAGGCTATCTGCATTTGGAATAAAAATTCTATTTCCTTCTGTTATATCCCTTCCTGTTATTATTGAAATAACCCTATCCCCTGCTGGATTTGATGACTCAATTTCCAAATCTAATACAACAGATATACCAATATCAGTTTCAAAATCAATAAACATATTTACATCAGTAAATTCAAAATTTTCGGTAATATCGGGAAACTCATCAATTTTTTGAACCACAGGATCAATTTGTACAGTCATGGGATTTATTACACCAGTTACAGATTCAAATGACATATTTTGTAGATATACATCAACATTTATAGATTCATTTAAATTCAAGGTCATTTCCTCTTCATTGGGCAAAGTAATATTTGAAACATATGTCACTGTCTGAGGGTGTTCACTAATATTAAGGCTTAAATTATATTGAGCAAGGTCAATAACGAAAGCATCTCCCTCTGGTGTTAAGGAAAATGTAGTATCTAATTCAAAACCATCTCTAACAAATTCATTAATACTAAATTGAATATCAGCAAAAACACCAATATTGTTATCAATCTCTAGCCTCAGTTCACCTGTATTAAATATGGCCGTTTCAATCTGTGTAGAATCTTCAATGGTTATAGTGCTCGTTTCTTCCAGTGCATCCTGAGAAAAATATCCAGATACTTGATTAAATGACAATCCTGATACATTTATAATAATAGATATAGAATCATTCAACGAGTATTCTCCAATTTCATCATAATTCGTGGACACATCTGCAGAATACGAAAGAAATTGATAATCAGTTGCCATATTGATACTATATCCGTTTAAATTAATCAATTCATCTGTGGTACCAGATATATGATCTAAAAAAATAGAGAAAGTATTTCCTGCAACTGTTTTTAATTCAGGGATAGTAATTAAAGCATTTGGAGAACCTACAGGCATAACATTAATATCATTCTGTATATGAATTGATAACAAACCACCATCTAAAATTGCTTCACTTATTTGTGATGAATCAGAGATTAGATTAATCTCTCCGCTAAATCCTAAATTCTGAGGAGAAACATTACCTGTAAAGTGGGAGAAAGTAATTTGTTCTCCAAAACCTTCACCCCTCAATGAAATAGAGATTTCTATACTATCTGAAGAATTAACTGATAAAAATTGGTCACCAGAATCAATTGTATTAACGGTATAATTATATTGGAGAAATTGGTCATTAATATCCATATGTAATGAATGTTCATTTATTGAAACTTCACTAACAATTCCAGTTTCATTTCCATCGATATTAATAGTAGTTGAGAATGGAACATCATTTGGAGTTAAAATAGTCGGTATATTCATAAGAATCACACTACTCACAGACATATGATTATCTATAGATATAATTAATTCTCCGTTTGATATAGTTGCAGACTGAACTTTGTTGGAATCTGCTTCGAGTTCTATGGTATCACTATTAAAAATTGACTGCTCAGGTATTTTTGCGGTCGCCGATGAAACAACCATATCGCTTCCTGAAATTTTAATAAGGAATGAAGAATTTCGAGCTGATTCATCAATTAATACTCCATTTTCTCCTGGACTGCTACCGGTTACTTCTACTCTAATATTACCGGGCAATGATAGACCAGATAAATTTAGAGTAGCTGAGCTTGTTTCTCCCGTATTAATTGGGCCGAGAATTACTAAGGGAAACTCTAGGATATTTGTTCCATTAGTATGCTGTAAATTTATATTTTGATTTCCTAGCGGGATGACTAAATTATTTTCTATAGATATAGTAAGGTTACCACTTATAAACTCTGCATGAGAAAAATCATCAAACGAAAAAGGATTAATGACCGGCTCCAATAAAAATGAAGGTATATTCCAAGTACCATCCGGAAATGAGTTTATATCTGGATAAATACTTGAAAATGAATAGGGTACTGTTTCCTCCTCAGGGATATTGTTCAATGAAATATTTCCAATTTTAGACGTAAAATTTTTTATCACAGGGTCTATCCCTATAGGGTTAAATCCCACTTTTTCTTCAATCTCGGAATCTTCAACTGATATATCATCAACAGACTGTGAAAAATTCTTATGTATATCATCTAGATTAAGTTTTTCATCAACTTTTACTGTGTCTATATTTATTTCTTTTGTATAACCATACAAGGAGCTCCCATCCATAGGGCTTATAAGTGAGTCCTCAATAATATCATCAAACACAATTGTTTTATCAAGCATAGGAATCTCGTATCTTGTAGTCCAAGATGCTAAATCATCTTTCGTGGGTACCTTTAAATCACATGATACAATGAAAATCAATAACATTAGAGGAAAAAAAATGATAAAACGGAGCATGGCTTTAATCATCAAAGTCATAATCAAATTCCCCATCTAAATTTTCTAAAATTGGATCTTCATATTGATGGAGATAGTCGGCATCATTAATGTACAAAACGATTGCCGAGGTTTCAAAGCGGGTGACCTGCCCCATATAATCATAATAATAGGTATCATTACCAAAGGGAAATGCGATAGCATTACCTCCCATCTTACAGGCACAATCTTTTATTGCTCTGATAACTTTTTGATAAGCTTTTCCACTGTAAGCTTGGTATGATGCTTTACAAACGCCTATCTCATCACTTTGACGATCTGATGGCATATCATAAAGTAGCATTTCTATTGTGCAACCTTTTTCGCGAGAACTATATTCATTATCAGAAATTTCGGAAG
>CAZNQF010000107.1:0-829 GCA_964575125.1 uncultured bacterium | reverse complement strand
TCAGAAGGTATAAAATAGGTTCGAGGACCGCACCCGGCTAAATATAATAAAATGAAGAATGTAATTAATACGTTTTTCATATGGATTAGGACTAATCTCTGTGTAGAATTTAGCTTTTCAATTGCTCTCAGAAAAATAAAAAAAGGTATTAATTGAAGAATTAATTATCCTTATAAATTAACTAGAAAAATTGCACATATTTTTTCTCATGTATAATATACCTATGTCAGCTCTAAAATCCAAAAATGGTACCATACTGATTAATCAAAAAAAATTAAACATCATTTTTGTGATACTAATCACAAAAAATAATATTATATTATTGGAGATAGTAAAAAACTACTTATCCCACGCATTAACGATATCCTGATGTAGTGCTATAGACATATACTTCTTTTTATCTGATTTATTTTTAATATTTCTTGATCTTGATTTCAATTCAAAATAAGAATTTTCTAAGAATTCTTTTGCAGATTTATTCTTCCCTAACGATTTTTTTACTAAATACATATTCCAGTTCATAGAAATGATCTCATCAGCTCCTGGCTCAAAATCATTACTGATTGATTCAAATTTTTCTACGTAGGATGCTGCTTTTTTCTTTTTATTTCTTTCAATTGAAATCAACGACAGCCATGCGAGTGATACCAATCGATTTTCAGAGTAATTAATTTTGCTATAAATACTATCTGCTTTGTACATATAGAAGCCTGCACTGTCATAGTTAGATAATTGAAAATGTGTCATTCCTAATGCTTGGTACCTATCTGATATATCATAAACATCATCAAAGGAAAATGAAATTAGAAGAGATTCCCTGAAATTACTT
>CAZNQF010000106.1:2964-6651 GCA_964575125.1 uncultured bacterium | reverse complement strand
AACCAGTCTTTTTATGAAATCAGTTTATGTCTTATACAAAATTTCCAGAATGTCACTATACCGTTCCGTCACCACTCTTCACCGAACTTTCAATGTAGGAGTTAACTCAAATTTGTCCTGATCAAAATCTTCTTCCAAAATAAATACTTCCGCTAAATTCCTCTGAGCTTCAATAAAATTAGGATATCTCTCAATTATAGTTATAAATGTACTCTTAGCTTGTCCCAAATTATCATTTTCAACTAAAATCATGCCGAACTGGTTTAATCCATCCATATGTTCTGGATTAATCTTAAGCAAAGTATTAATATACTCCATTGATTTTAAGTTATTCTGGGAAAGTCTTGCACATAATGCAAGCCCATACAAAGCTTCTTCAGATATAGGATTATCCTTTAAAATCTGTAAAAATTGTTTTTCAGCAGCAATATGGTCAGAGCTCTCTAGTTTATTGATTCCTTTATTTAAGAGATTCTCATGGAACAAATTTAGTGGATTCTTTATCTCAAGTAATTCTTCATAGGATACATCAGGCCATTTTTTATTAAAAATTGGTATTCGTTCCTTCAGGTTCTCTAATATATCAATTTTATTTGCTTTAAATGTTTGGCTACCATAATGGTGAATAAATACAGACTCATCTACCATTAGTGCGAATCCTTTCGAACGAAGTTTTAAACTCAGATCATCATCCTCAAAATTTCCCACTCCAAATGTTTCATCAAATCCTTCCACATCATCATACACATCTTTTCTCATTAATATTGCAAATCCAGCTAATCTACGTCTAGGTGTAAAATTACCTTTGTTATTTTTACGGATAAAATCAGAAAAACCTATATAATCATCGCCTTCGTACTGACCAACATAACTCTGTCTGCCACTTATATAATTAGTTACTGGTCCGATGGCACCAATATTTTTATGTTTTTTAAGAGAATCTACCATTCGGGAAAGCCAATCTTCTGAAACTAATACATCATTATTTAATAACATGACATATTTTCCTACGGCAGCAGCTACACCCTGATTATTTCCTGCTGCAAATCCTTTATTTGAATTATTTTTAATTAATTTAAAGTTAGTATTTTCTTCCACCATACTTTCTAAATATTCTATGGTTCCATCTGTAGATGCATTATCAATAAAAATAATTTCATATGGATATTGAGTATATTTTATTATTGATTCAATGCATTTTTTTGTGTATTCCAGTGCATTCCATGTAAGCATTATAATTGAAACCAATGGTAAATCATCCATTTTCTTATTCAATGGGTTTAATGGAGTAGCTTTCAGAAGATATTGATAATGAATTGCTTCATCAGATAAACTACTCACGTTTAATCCTGACTGAGACATTGCATTTAATAATTTTGGTGAAAGCCCATGTTTCCCAAACTGTGTAGCTCCAATATCGTTTATTTTATAACCAGCATTTTGAAACATATTTAGTATTGAACTTTTTGTAAAAAAACGTAAATGAGTACGATCTAAAATTCCCGCATCCTGGTATTCCCATTTGCCTTCGAGTAAATCTTTTAATACTGACCAATGTCTAACATTTGGAATGCTCGCAATTATTTCACCATTTTTTGATAATTTATCTTTAACCAAATCTAGAATAGCGTATGGATCTTCTAGATGTTCAAGAACATCCGAAAAAATAATTGAATCAAAATGTTGAGCAGGCAATTGGGAGATATTATCTTCTACCTTTCCAATGAGCACCTTGTCAATAACTTCTCGTGCTTTTAAGCCAACCTCTTTAACTGGTTCAATACCCCAAACCTCTGCACCTAATTTTTCTTTTATCTGTGATCCAAAGATTCCAGAAGCACAGCCTACATCTAAAATTGTATTTGAACTTGGATTTACTAATGCTTGAACCTCCGGTCTGGAAAATTCAAAATATTCGTTCTTTGAATTATGATTATTTAATTCTTTGTTTGATCTTGTTACTCTTTTTGCATCATCTGATAACAAAGCTATCAATTGCTCAGGTGAGCTATATTCTATATTTCGTTCTTTCCAAATCTTTTTAGTGTATTCGGTGTATTTTTTTTCAATTAAACAATTAGGACTCCGTGGATCATCCATATAATCAAGCTGAATCAAGGGATACAGATACCCTACCTTCCATCCTTTGCTATTTATTTTGTTTTGGTACTCTGTCCACCCATGTATCTTGAATTTTGAATCAAATGACATTGGACCTAGTTTCTTATATATTGAGTATTTCATAAGATAACAGCATCCCCCAATATGTGTATCTTCAATAATTTGAACATCATTATCAATGTACATATTATTCTGGGAATCTTTTTCATTAAAATCTTCCGGGCGAAAGTGCCAACCTCCAACAACACCCAACTTATTTGATTTTTGGTGTGCATCGACAAGACGTTCTAACCAACCATCTGGAACCAAGGTATCATTGTCAATCTTCCCCACAAAATCTGAATTTACTCTTTCCCAGAAATGATTAGTTGGTTCTGCTAATCCTCTGTTTTTTCTGTTAAAAACTATCTCTCTAATATTTGGTGTTACATTTTCAATCTCACGTAGCCATTTAACCGTACCATCAGTAGAGTGGTTATCAACAATATATAAATTGAATGGATAATTTGTACTACTAAGTAAACGATCAATTGCATTTTTGGTATATTCTATTCGATCATAAGTAAAAAATAAGATATTAACTAATGGGAACTCATTACGACAATTTTTAGTAAACTCAATCCCACTAATTTTTTTATTGAAAAAAAGACTATTAATTAAGGTCATTTCTTCTCTGCTACACTGATTAACTTTCAAATAGCAACTACAATCATTAACATCGTGAGATCTATCGTTTAATTTGGATTTAATCTCCTCAAAATTGTTGTTAACATAAAACTTTTTATCTGAAAATCTTCCTACACCATTTTTTATTAATTTATACTGATTTTCTTTTTTATTTGTATTTTTTCCATTGAGATTATAATTAGTTTCCTTTTCTTTTTTTTCTTGATTCGTAAATATTTTATATTGTTTATCTAGATAATTTGATTTTTTTTCTGTCAATCTTATTTTGTTATAATATTCAAATATTTCATTAGCTAATTTTTCGTTTTTATTAATTAGTTCTAATTTTGTTATACTGCCGTGAGGTCTAGAATTTATTTTTTTTGATAAATTAAACTCTGTCAGATCTATATCAAGGCATTCGTTTATTTTAGTTAAGACATCATTTAAATTCTCTAATGTATATGTATAATCTGCCTTTTTATCTATCATTTTGTTCCACCCCAACCAAATTTTCATCAATAATAATAATTTATCTTTTTCTTCTATTTTTAAAATATTCTGCATCATGTATATTGAGTTCATATCAAGAGTTGTCATAGAGGCAATACAATCTATAGGTTGTCTCACCTGATGAATTATTTTTTTATAATCTACTTTTATTTTTTTGCGGGGTAATATTTGCCACCAGTCGGGAAATATTTTTGGATCATTTAAAATGTGAAACCATGAAGATATGCCATCAAAATTATTGGTGAAATCTTCATGCTCAACTTTATATCCATTTTTTTGAAAAAATCGAGAAATAAAGCGTGTTCCACTTCTAGGACAAGCAGCTATTAATTAAGATGATTTCATATGCAAAATGATATTTTTAAATTAAATTATAATCAATTTAAT
>CAZNQF010000106.1:0-2954 GCA_964575125.1 uncultured bacterium | reverse complement strand
CTTCTTTTGCAATAGAATCTCTGTTTGTATTTATAATAGATTGGTAAATTTCTTCTCTGTAAACAGAAATTTCTCTGGGAGCTTCTATTCCTAATTTCAGGGGTCCGTGAACCTTGCTCACGACAGAAATAATTATATCTTTTCCTATCCTTATCTTTTCTCCTGACTTCCGTGTCAGTACAAGCATTTAAGCTCCTTGTCAAATGAAATCATTAATTATGCTAAATCCAAAGGTTGTTCAATTTGCAACTTGGGATTATCTAAAATAACCTGACATCCTTTTAAAATTTTGGGATTAATAAAAATTGGAGCCTTCGTATTAACTGTAAATTTCTTCTTCTTTTGTGATATTTTAATCACAAAATATGCATCTGTTTGATCCTGTGATTTTGCATCAATCTGAGCCAAATCTATTTTGTTAATTTTTATTTCCTGTTCAGAATCAAAATAATGAATAGGGATAACAAACATAGCAATTTGTGGAGCTTCCAATGATTGAAATACCTGAAACGGATGGTGTTCTTTTAAAGGAACTACTATAAACTTTGATAACTCTTCAAATCCAGGAATTCCATTATTAAAATCTATAATATTACTCAGATCAAAGTCGGTTCCATTTCCATTCAACATTTGGTAATCACCAGAATGAAACCTATATGAAAAAGTGTCTTTTGTATATGACTCAGTGTTTAGTGTGGTTTTCATCTTAAAAAATCCATTATGTTTAACCTAAGAATATCTGATGTTGAGTGAAGCGCGGCTTGGTAAGCCATTTCTTCCGAATTATATTTTGTTATAGCTTCAGCAAGGTCAACGTCTTCTGCTTCAGATAAAAATCCAGATAGATTTAAATTGGCTATATTAAGTCTACTTTCCGCAAGATCTAACTGCTGCTGTATTGAACCAATACTAGCATTTAGACTAATCATTTTTCCCTGAGCAGAATCAAGAGTTTCAATTAAATTTGCAATACCACTTCCATTATTATTTTCTAATTCGGTTTTTAAACTAATTGTTGCACTAAAAATATTTGAATCTATTATATCCTGACCGGTAACATTTATATTCATTGTGAAATTTTCTGATATTCGTCTAGAAATTTTACTAGTATTACCATTATAAGTCACTGAATCTCCATCATAAACAAATGGATTATCAATTTTTGTTTTGGTACCAGAAAAAAGGTTTTTGTCCATAAATGACCCATTAGAAAGATTGACTAAATCTTTAACTATATTATCAACATCTAAAGCCATCTGATTTCTGTTATCATCGCTCAATGAATCATTTGCTCCTTGAACAGCTTTTTCCCTCAAACTCATAATTTGATTTAACATGCTATCTAAGTTTGATGAAGTTGCCTGTAGCCAAACTTTAGCGCTTTGGATATTTTCTAAATATTGATCATTTTGTTTTATACTTTGTCGGAATCTGTTGGCACGATAAAATTGTATAGGATCATCAGAAGATTTTTCAACTTCTTTACCGGTCGTAATTGACTCTTGAATGGAATGCATACTCTCCCTATTCCTGTTTATACTAGATAATAAACTTTTTGTGATCATAGATTCTGTAATTCTCATCTTGTCTCCGTGTTTTTCTACTATTATTATTAAATTATCCCATAGATAAAATTGTCTGCATCAATTCATCAACAGTTGATATCATTTTTGCCGCTGCTTCATATGCCTGTTCATATTGAATAAGTTGGGTCATCTCCTCATCCAATGAGACACCTGTCATTGATGCTTTATTAATATTTAATTGTTCCACAATCTTTTGTTGATTCTGGCGAATAAATTTTGATTCCTGAACCTTACTTCCCACATCAGATATAATCGAATTATAGTTATCTATAACAGTTTTATTTTTTATAATTGAATCGAATTGCAAATCCGATATTGATTGTGCAATATTACCATCACCCTCTGTATTAGATTCAAGGGAAGTAGAGATTAGAGATGAATCCGATAAAATTTCTTTAGAAACAGTCATATCACCTGAGACTGTTACTGAACTATTAAAAAAATTAATATCTGTTAAACCAGATAAGTTAAACCCTTTTGAATGAGTTTTATTTACTTCCTTTGTAATGGTTGTTGCTAATTCATCCATTGATTTTATATAAGATGAAATATGTGTGTTGTAAAATTCTAATAATCCTCCTAACTCTCCAGAAGAAATATTAATAGAATTATCACCTTGAACAGTTTTTATTTCAGTGTGAAATGAACCGTCATTTCCCTGAGTTGTATTTACTTTTAATTGATTAGTAAAATCTTCAGATATTATAATGTATCCACCTGACAATACTTCAACGGTCCCAGAATCATTTTCACTAACATTAATATCAATTTTTTCAGATAATTCTGTCAATAATAGGTCTCTTTGATCATATAGATCTGATGACCTATGCATATCAATCTGTTTATTTAAAGAACCAAGTTGATTTATCAATAGATTAACTTCATTGACTTTTTGTTGTATATCTTGACCAGATTGTATCTGAAGGTTCTTTAAATTATTGTCCAACCTATTAAATGTATTACATAACATAACTCCTTTATCACGAACTAAGGCACGTGCTGAATCACTCTCAGGATTATTTGAAAGATTAGACCATGAATTCCAAAATTCTGTTAAAATGCTTGAAAGTCCTGAATCTCCAGGCTCCCCAAAAACAGTTTCAACTTGGTTTAATAGCATTTCGTTCATTGACTGTTTACCAAAGGCTTGATTTTCAAACCAAATTTGATTATCGAGAAATTGAGTTTTCACTCTGGTAACAGACTCATCACTCATATTGCCAAATCCCAAAGATAATTTCGAAAGATCAATCTGTCTTCTGCTATACCCTTCAGTATAAACATTTGCAACATTATTTGCAGTTGTATTTATAGCAGATTGATGGTTTAATAAAGACCGTTTGCTTGTTTCAAATATTCTTAAAATTG
>CAZNQF010000105.1:0-6674 GCA_964575125.1 uncultured bacterium | reverse complement strand
TTCCTGGAGAATAACTTCTCTAAAAAACCGCAAACAACGTTCCCCAAATCTATCAAACGGAAATGAACCGGTTCCCTTAAGGATAATGGAGACTCGTTTCCATAGCTCAAATGTAAAAAATCCTACAGACAGAAAAATGGAAATAAGTAAAACTAGCTGTTCAATAAAAGAAAAATGCAAAGATTAAGTTTGGTTTATTGGTTCTGAAGAGCTTCCGTCAGTTTTGGGATGATCTCATGAAGATCACCAACAACTGCATAGTCCGCAAGTTCAAAAATAGGTGCCTCTGGGTCTTTGTTAATTGCAATGATATTTTGTGACCCTTTCATTCCAACCACATGCTGAATAGCTCCGGAAATTCCAATGGCAAAATAGAGTTTGGGAGATACATTCTGACCAGAGCTTCCGATCTGTCGAAACGGAGGAAGCCACCCTGAATCTACAACCGGCCTGGATGCAGCGAGCTCTGCCCCCATTGCACTGGCCAATTCTTCAGCAATCGGAATCTTTGATTCTTCACCAATTCCACGACCTATAGATACGAGAACCTCCGCAGTGCTAAGGTCAACCCCACCAGATGACTCCTGAAACGGGGCCTCACTTTCAGATCTAATTTGATCCTCAGCCAAAGAAATATCAAGTTCCCGAACGTTAGAGTTTCCTTCCCGCAATGTATTTGCCTGGTAGGCAGCAGATTGAAAGCTGATGAGACACCCTCTCCCATCACCTGCCACAATATCCGAACCTAATTTAGAATTGAACATCTGTTTGGTAAAAACCGGACCTCCATATTCTAATCGGAATGAGACAACATCAGAAATAAATGGATATCCAGTAAACACACTAACACTAGGCAAAAACTCTCTCACCATATAAGTATGGGCCATAACAACATATTCCGGAGACTCTCTTTCAATTACCTGTTTTACCGATTCAGAAAATCCATCGCATGAGTACTCACTCAATAATTCATGTTTGGCAACAATGACCTCTTTTACATCAAAATTTTGAGACTGAGCTGTGAGTGCAGTGACATCTCCACCGAGAACCAAAATTGAAATATCTGTATCCAATTTGTCTGCCATATCCTGAGCACCGGCAAGCGCTTCCAAGCTCATTTTGTGGATTGTATTATCTTTTTGCTCTAGAATAACCAGTATACCCATATGTTATGCTCCCAAAACCTTTACCTCAGTTTGTAAAATTTTCAATAGACGTGCCACCTGGGAGTCAGGGTCCCCATCAATAAATTCCGTCTGTTTGTCCGTTTCCATATTATAAATCCTGGTAACCTTTTGAAGGCTATCTTTTAGATCAAGATCGGCTTTATTAGTTGTCTTTATCTCCTTTTTCTTTGCTCCCATAATTCCCCTCAGAGATGGATATCTTGGTGTATTTATTCCGGACTGAATAGATATACAAGCAGGCAGTGGAAGTGTGACCCACTGGAACCAACCAGATTCTAGCTCCCGCTTGACCCTAATTTTATTTTCCTTTACCTCCGTTGCCATTGCGAGTGTTGCTGTTGACATTCCAAGCATTGCACCCAGTAATATCCCTGTCTGTCCCATCCCCAGATCAACGGATTGTAGACCAGAAAAAATTAGATCAAAAGATTCTTTTTTCACACAGTCAGATAGGATGTTTGCTACTTGATAAGGGTCTGTCTCAAAGGGGTCCTCTTCAACAATGTGAATAGCTCTGTCAGCACCTTTTGCGAGTGCTTCCCGAATAACCCTTGGAGCTCTTAAAGAGGGCCCCATACACACAACAACTATCTCTCCAGCTCCCTGACTCTCCTTAATAAGTAGTGCCTCTTCCAGGGCAAAAGAATCGCTCTCATTCATTTCATATTGAATCTGTGCATCATCTATCCATGTTTCTTGCTCAGATGGTCTGAACGCGGATTCGGTGCTCGGAACTTGTTTAATCAACACTCCTATTTTCATTAATTATTTTTCCATTAGTCTGTTATTTGATCACAAAAATTGAGCGGTTAATTTACAGTACAGATATATTTCGTTTAAATAAATTCAATTATTCTTTTGTTCAAAGCATTAAATGTAGATTTCTTTAGAGCATGTCAAACTTAATTATCATTATTATCGTAAATGTTTTGTTTACCGGAGGAATCCTTATTTTATTGTTGACCCTGAAACGCTGGCTAGAACAAAAACAGAAAATATAGTATAATTTTTTGCAAATAAAATTTAATAAAACGGTGTGACTCAACTCACACAATTAAAAAAATATCTTGTGGAATAACCAAACTAAGAGTACTTTTCGCCCTCTTTGTATGTATATTTTAAACATCAAAAGCGTGTTTCTTTGCACAAAACCTATTTCATTAAGGAGGATACAATAATGAAAAAAACACTTCTAACTACCCTTAGCATATTTTTTCTGTCGGGACTGTTATTGTCCCAATCTCTTACAGGAAATTATCAGGTAGACTATATTAATGTGGATTACACATGGGTGGTAAGACCACCGGATGCTACTACAGATACGGAGCCAGTTTAATCTGATCCGAGTAATCCCTTCAACGCAACAGGTGGATACGATCTAAATGTTAGCTGGCCGAGCAGTGCTAATCCGATTTTTACCTACCCTCTAACATCATTTGCAGTTGGAGATACAGCTCGTGAATTACCTGTACCTCTTTGGGGACTTCTTCAGCTTGCGGGATTTCCCTATGGCTGGATTTCCTTGAACGTTGATTTTAACGATGATGGAACGTTTCACATAAATGATGCAGCGGGAGATTTTTTCAATGGTCCAGGGGACGACCCTGACAACCCAATTGATGCTCCTCCGTTTTATATTCATGGAAGTGCATACCCCACACCCGTAACACTGGACTGTGAAACCGGTCAGGAAGTGCTACCGGTAATTTAGGATGGTGCATTGACTGGCTCGGGTGCGTTTGTTGATGACTTCAGAAACCATCTATATCAAGGGTGTGTAATTAATCTTTCAGGAACCTTTGCTGAGTTTCACGCTCCCAACCTTTTAAGTGATGTTCCCGGTGTAGACTACGGACAGATCGGGAATTCAATCGATTTTAATGACTTTCCCTGGCGGGACGGCGTGTCAGCACCGCACCAAACACCAAACCCAAGCTGGGGCTCAATGCAGGTAACCTACAACGATGATTTCTCAACCGTTCAAGATTTTGGTGTTCACTGGGAAGCGACAGATGGTCCATCAAGTAACATCAATGTTGTAGACCCTACCGATGATGGCTATTCGGAAGATGAACACGGATTTTACAACGGTGTGTTGGGAATCCCTGGGGGTCCTATTGGTATTAATCCATTTGATGGAAACACAATTTTTGACCCGAACGGCGAAGAGTTTGCAGAATCAGCTTTACTTTTTGAACCGTACGGAGATGATGGAATTCCAATGAATGGTGATGAGATGCTCCAAAATACTGGGTACTATTTTACCTACAATGATTTTGCTCTTCTTGCCGTCGCTCAAAGTACATTTGATGGATGTGCTGCGGCATTTGACGGAGAGGCTTGTGTAGCTGAAGGTGTCGGAGCTTGCGTTGCGGACTGTGTTCCTGGCTGTATGATGGACGGTGGTAGTCAAGAAGAATGTGTAGGCATCTGTACCGCTGAGTGCGCAGCAGATCTCACACCCTATATACAAGCTTGTGAGCAAGCAGCACTCGCTCAGTGTGGCGTCGCTGCCGGAGTTGGAGCGCTCACATATTTTGGTTGCCCTGAGACAGTTGCTCAAGGAGTTGCACCGGTTGCACTTACCAACGCGGTGATACCTTGTCTATCACAGCCAAATGCAAATCAAGACCTATGTCTCGCTGGCGGCATGTTTTATGCAGTAACCGCAGCTGTGCAAGCTACTGAAGGTGCGTGGGCATTTCCTGATGATTCAGGTCACGATATTGATATGGCAAATGACCTAACATTTATTGATACCGATGGTGATGGCGTCCCAGATTTTCCATATTCAGCAAACGGTGGAAGACTTACATTTCAGGTTGACAATTTATGTCTACCGGTTATTGAGACACAGAGAATTACCGCTAGATTTCAAAATACACAAAACTTTCGCTGGCTTGACCAGGTTGGTTTTGGAACGTGTTTAGCAACTGAGTTTGATGCATTTATGGAAATGTGTACCGCTGATGGAACTCCGGCAGAGGTATGTGCTAACTATTTCATGCCCTACTGCGCACAAACAAATGGTAACCCTGGTGTTGCTATGATGAACGAAGGATGGAACCTTGTTGGTGTCCCAATTGAAACAAGCGGACTACCATATCTCTATGATGTAGACGGAGATGGAGTATTTGATCTTGATCTCTTCGGTAATCCCTTGGAACCGGGTGTTGAAACAGTTCCCGGCTCGCTCTACGAATTTTCAGATACATACCATGGCGCGGCCGGTGGTGTACCTCGAGCAGGAAGAGGATATTGGGTACGTTCAACCACATCTCACCCAGCAATCTTTCAAGGCTATTCTAGGCTAACCATTACACACAACTTGCATGAGGGCTGGAACATGATATCGGGTATCTCATCCGTTATGACGTTAGATCAAATCACAGACCCCAATGGCTTGATTGTCCCTGGATCTCTCTATGATTTTAATGGAACCTATGCAGATGCACAAGCAATCGTTCCCGGTAGAGGATATTGGGTGAGAGCATATGCAGATGGTCAGGTTACTTTTACACAAAGTGCAGGCTCTGGCAAGGTACGTGATGAATTTCAACGGGTCTCAGATGTAAATACTCTACATATCACCGATGGAAATGGATTCAAATCCATGCCACTTTATTTTGGTCTGACCATTGATGATGAGAGAGAAAGACTCAGCTACGGCTTACCCCCTGCTCCACCCCAAGGTGCCTTTGATAGTCGGTTCGCAAATGATATGAGATATATAGAAGATGCGGGTTCAATCTTAATTCAAGATGAATCCAAAGAGCTTACCATATCATATGAAATCGTCGATGGTACAAAGTGGATATTGACAGGTGAAACAGAATATATATTAGAGGGAAGTGGCGAAATTAATCTTTCCGGTGATATCACTAATCTGACCTTAAATAAAGCAGGCGCAGATTTGATTCCAGATGCCTTTGCGTTGAGCCAGAATTTCCCCAATCCGTTCAATCCATCAACACATATTGCAATTCAGCTCCCTGAAAACGAAAACACATCTATTACTGTGTGGTCTCTGATGGGACAAAAAGTTGCTACAGTGTTCAATGGTCAACTGAGTGCAGGAACACATTCTTTTACATTTAACGGGCAAAACTTAGCCAGTGGAATGTACTTTTATCGTGTAGATGCTGGGAAATATCAGGCAACCAAGAAAATGTTGCTAATGAAATAAATCTGTAGCTAAGATTCAGATATAAAATACATGGAAACAGTCAGCTTTTGCTGACTGTTTCTTTTTATATAACCTATCACACTTAATGGAGAAGATTTGAATGTTTAAGCACATATCAATAATTCTATGTTTATTCCTTAGTAGTTTAGTTGGACAGACAACCGTAACAGGAACGGTCACCGATGAGGAGAGCGGAAAAAAACTCATTGGAGCAAATGTTATTATTAAGGGGACTGCCATGGGAGCAGCGACCGACCTAAAAGGTCTATATTTAATCCCAAATGTTCCAGGCGGAACCTATGAAATAACGGTAAACTATATGGGCTATGAATCAGTTAATAAAAATTTAACGGTAGTAACCGGAGAGGTTAACCGGCTGGACTTCCAATTGCTTACCTCCGCAATTGAAATGGAGACCTATGTTGTGACCGCCTCAAGAAGGAAGGAGCGGGTTGAAGATGCTCCCGCAGCAATCTCTGTTATAAGCAAACAGGATATTCGAAGAGAGAGCAACACCAATTTAGGAGATTATTTAAAGACCACAAAGGGACTAGACTTTACCCAGTCAGGGATCGACAGCTACAATATTACTGCCAGAGGCTTTAACTCATCCTTTAGCTCCCGACTTATGACTCTAACCGATGGTCGCATGGCAAATGTCCCCTCCCTAAGGCTAACTGCCTATAACGTTATTCCAGTAAGCTTTGATGATGTAGAACAGATCGAGGTCGTTTTAGGTCCCTCCTCAGCTCTCTATGGACCAAATGCCCACAGTGGTGTGTTAAACATAATATCTAGTTCACCCCTGAGATCTCAGGGAACATCGTTCAATGTAATGGGAGGTGCAATTTCTCAATCTGATACAGATCCACTACAGAAATTTACTTTTAGAACGGCCCACAAGATTGGAAAATTTGGATTTAAAGTTTCAGGGGTTGTACTAAGGGGCAGCGATTGGAGGCACTTCAACCCCGATGAATTTGAGGGACACGACCCCGCATTTTTGGGGCGCCACAGCTTAAGGCATGATGGCATTGATAATAATAATAATTCGATCGAACAATTAAACCCACTTTTTACTGAGGATATGCTTAGTGTCTGGGAAAATGCAGACCCTGATTGGGTGGGATTAAAATATGCAGATGGAATCAGTAATGCATATAATGATGCGGAACCGGGTTCACCAAGAGTTACACAAGAAATGATCAATGAAGCGGCCAATGCCCCCTATAAAAGATATAAAGTTCAAGGAACAGGGATCGTTCTTTGGAACGTAACACTGGAAATGCTAGACCAGGCCT
>CAZNQF010000104.1:6442-6704 GCA_964575125.1 uncultured bacterium | reverse complement strand
AGATTAAAGATTCTGAACAGAAATTATTAGAAAATGTTCAAAGAAAGAATCTTATAATAAATCGATTAAAAGAACTTTTCGATGTGGAGATACCCGATTATTTGAGTGTTGATTCTTCCGAAGAAGAATTAGCACAAAAAATACAAAAAACCCATAAAAGTATTGAAAATATTGGGGCAGTAAATATGGCAGTTCAATCGGATTACGATGACGAGATGACTCGGTTAGAGTTGTTAGGTACTCAACGGTCAGACTTAATTAA
>CAZNQF010000104.1:0-6432 GCA_964575125.1 uncultured bacterium | reverse complement strand
AGGAGATTGACAAAATTGCACGGGAAAAATTTCTAAATACATTTGAACAAATAAATGCAAACTTTTCGAAACTTTTCACACTTTTTTTTGAGGGAGGAGAGGGAAAGCTCGATCTTATCGGAGACCCTGACCCCTTAGAATCTGATATTGCTATTCGTGCTCAACCTCCAGGAAAACGAAACCAGAACTTACGAATGCTGAGTGCGGGTGAAAAATCCCTTACAGCAATAGCATTACTTTTCGCAATCTATCAATATAAGCCCAGTCCATATTGTATTTTAGATGAGGTAGATGCTCCTTTAGATGATGTAAATATTCGAAAGTTTACCCGAGTATTGAAACAGTTCAGTGATGAAACTCAGTTTATTGTTGTTACCCATAATAAGCTCACTATGGAAGCAGCAAATTTTCTATATGGTGTTACGATGGAGCAGAAAGGTGTTTCTAAATTGGTATCAGTTAAGTTTGAGGCTTAACCAACAATGATATAGCCCATTTCTCTGTAAAGCTTAGATAAAGGTAAACCCATTACATTAAAATAACATCCTTCTATTTTTTCTACATAAACAGAAAACCACTCCTGTATACCGTAAGAACCAGCTTTATCTAAGGGCCTATAATTTTCAATGTAGTATTGAATCTCTTCCCTGGATAAATTTTTAATTGTGACATCTGTTTTAGAGTAAAAGGTTTTTGAGATCGAATTTATAGATAATTGTAATGAAACCCCTGTAATTACTGTATGAGTGTTCCCAGATAATTTTTCAAGCATTGAGAAAGCATCTTCAATGTCTAAAGGTTTTCCTAATATTGAATTATTGTAAACCACTATAGTATCTGCTCCTATAACTAAAGATCTAGGGTATTTTGAGCTAATAAAATTTGCTTTTTTTTCAGCATAATATTTGGCAAAATCAACCGGTGATAAATCCACAGAAAAATCTTCATCAACTGAACTTGGAATAATCTCAAATGTAATGCCGATTTTCTCTAAAAGTTTTTTTCGTCTTGGAGAATTTGATGCTAGAATAATACTAGAAAAATGAGATGATTTATTTAAGTATGGCAAGCTTATTAAATTTTGTGGTGGTAGCATCTGATGTCCTTGCTGTTATTTTATAGATAAAAGTTCCGTTATATAAATTTTTTCCAAAGTTATCTTTACCATTCCAATAAATGTGGTGGTAACCTGCTGTAAACGAACTTGAAGGAATCTCTTTGACTAAAATTCCATCTGGAGTAAAAATACTTATAAATATATCAGCATCCTCAGTAATCTCAAATGTATACAGTGTATCTATTTTAAAAGGACTCGGAAAATTATATACGCTAAACAATTTTAAACCGCTTTCAGTCAAGGATTGAAGATATATAATTTTAGAGTTAGAATTATTTGCATTATCCCAACATTGTATTTCTGCATATAGAGGAAATAAAAAATCATTTAACTGAAATTTTATTGTTCCAGTGGTTATGTCATTTGGATTGTAAATAAATTGATCTGTAAGGTCAAATAATAGCCCAGATTCATTTATTAATAATTGAATTTCATGTCCGGGTTCTCTGGTGAGATTGATACCTGAAGGGTCCGAAAATATGAAGGTTAAATCTGTGTTAGGACTAATATGATCTCCATATCCAATCTGTCGATTATCTATTGAAACTATTGATATCTCTGGTCCCGAAAAATCATTGACCTCAGAAACTGATAGAACTTCTAAATTCTTACTGTAGCCAATTGCTTCTGATTTAAAAACGTCTTCGGTTGTTATGTATAAATTTATATCAATTTGATTACCAGTTATATCTAGTGGGATCCAAAAATCTCCTGATATTTGTGAACTGGAAAAAGAAACTTCAACTATTGATAAAATGGTACCAGGTAATGAATAAGATATTGAGGCATTTTCCAAACCAGAATGTGATACATAGGAATATTCTCTTTCAACAATCCTATCAGATCCTTTAACAATTAAATAACCACTTCCTCCATTATTAGAATAATATTGTTGGGACAATACATTTCCCCTAGATAAAACTTCTAATGGTTCAGCTACAGATAAATCTAGAGTCCCTGAAGGAATTTGAATGCTCATTGCAGGGTCGCCAAATAAATGAAATATTTTTCCCGTGATTGAACCTGTTTTTATACTTTGCAAAATTAGTCCAATAGGTGTGTCTACTATCTCACCATTTGGGAAAAGAGCTCCATATAAATTTTTTAGTAATAGCCAATTTGAACTTTCATATACCCCCCTTGAGGTTGTGATGATAGCTATCGCTCCATTATTATCCAAACGGATAATATCTTCAGAGAATGCATCACCGTCAGGATTGTCAAATTCTCCCCATGAGCATGTGCCTACGATCCACAGCGGTAATTTTTTACCTGTTTGGATGAGAGATATATCTCCACGGGATTTGTCGAGGAGTGATTCCTGAGCTAATTTTTCACGTGATCCGTGCCCAATATAGTTTATAATTGCCGTTCCTTTATTTAATTTATCAAAAAATACTTCGGTTGCTTCAGGTTTTGTGACTCCGTAAATAGATGCATCATTTGATTCAGGGTATTCCATCAAATATATTTTTTCAACATTTAATTGTGGTGGAATCATTCCAGATAATTCTTCTGAATGTGATGTATGGGTAGTGTCATTTGAGTATGGTCTTGATTCGTCATCTGCTACTATTGTAACATTTTGTCTCCATAATCCAAATTCTGGTTCTGTCTCATATTGAATTACTTTATTTACAAATGCTGTAACATCAAATACAGATTTTGCAGGGAACCTACCCAAAATAATTTCTGGGATTCCTCCATCAAACGTTACATATAGGTCGTCCGAAGCAAAATTTCCTTCATACATTGTTGGGATTATTGGTACATCCCCCACTAATAATCCATATATCAATATTTCTTGCGAGATATACAATACATCCTGAAAAAATAACTTTATCTTTGATGCCTCAGTCTCTCCATTACCGTAATGTTGATAAATAGAATCCAACGATACAAACACAGTGTTTATAGGATCTATTACAGAATTATTACGTAAGGAAATAAGCGGTATAATTTCTAAATAAAATTCATTTGGTCCAATTATAACATATTCAGTATCATCAAAAATCAATTGTTGTGTAAAATCCGGTATATCATTTAAAATTTTATTTCTCTTATTGAAATTTGGGTGTAACCAATTTTTTGAATGTTCCCAATTAAGCACTCTATTTTTTAAAAATAATTCAATTTTTGGATTTATTTCTATTTTGGATGGTGAAGGAGGCGATGAGATATAAATTGAAACTTGGACCTCATGATAGGCAGTTCCCTCACTTGTTATGGGCGATATCATAAAGGTTCCAGTATTTAACCCCTTTAAATTTTGAGATTGAATCCAGGAGTTTCCCAAAGGAAATTCTGAATGAGGGATATCATTCAATATCATTTGGTTTACATAGGTAACATCAAAGTTTGGCAAGTTTTTATCAGGCAAACCGATTAAACAATAAACTGGTTCTAATTCTTTACTAGTTGAACCAATTGATTTGACTGATATCTTAATCAGATCTGGAGATGAATAAAGAATTCGCATGGTTGTGTTACCATATAAAAACGAAAATAATATTAGAATTGCGTGGATGATATATTTGTGAATCACTATATATAAATTTAGTAAGAAATCCTATTATTGAAATTGGAATTAAACTTAAAATAAAATTAAATTCAAACGCTAGAAAAACACTATTTTTTATATATTTGCACCATCGGAAAAAAATGTTTGATTTAAAAATAATTGAAGAATTTTATACCCAATTTCCGTTAATAATTAATAAAATCAGGAAAAGGTTAAATAAACCCCTAACCTTAACAGAAAAAATATTATACTCTCATTTAACTGTTAAAGAAATGTTCTCTGATTTTGAAAGGGGAAAAGATTATGTATTTTTCTCACCGGATAGGGTAGGATTGCAGGATGCTACCGCACAAATGGCGCTATTACAATTTATGATGGCAGGTAAAAGCACAGTAGCTGTTCCGTCAACAGTTCATTGTGATCATTTAATACAGGCAAAAGACGGAGCAGATAAAGATTTAACAACTGCAAAGAGTACAAATGGGGAAGTATATGATTTTTTAAAATCTGTTTCATCAAAATATGGTCTTGGATTTTGGAAACCGGGTGCAGGGATAATTCACCAGGTTATTCTTGAAAATTATGCATTTCCTGGAGGGATGATGGTTGGAAGAGATTCCCACACCGTTAATGCAGGAGGTTTGGGAATGATTGCAATCGGTGTAGGAGGTGCAGATGCTGTAGATGTTATGGCAGGAATGCCGTGGGAGCTAAGATTTCCAAAATTGATTGGAGTAAAATTAGAGGGAAAATTAAGTGGTTGGGCGTCTGCTAAGGATGTTATTTTGAAATTGGCAGGGATTTTAACAGTTAAGGGAGGAACCGGAGCTATAGTAGAATACTTTGGCCCAGGTGCAGATTCTATTTCATGCACAGGTAAAGGTACAATTTGTAATATGGGAGCTGAGATTGGTGCAACAACTTCTATATTTAGTTACGATGAAAAAATGAAGGATTATTTGCGTGGAACAGGTAGAGAAAAAGTTGTTGAATTGGCACGACCGATTGAATCAGATTTAAAGGGAGACCCCGCGTGCTATTCTGAACCACATAAGTATTTTGATCAGGTTATTACAATAAATTTATCTGAGCTAGAGCCTCATATCAACGGAACATTCACCCCAGCCCATGCCACACCTATCTCTGAATTTAAAGATGTAGATATAGATAATGATTGGCCAAGAAAATTAAGTGTTGGCCTCATTGGTTCTTGTACCAACTCATCTTATGAAGATATAACTCGGGCAGCCTCCATTGCGAAACAGGCTTTAGATAAAAAACTGATGGTAAAATCAGAGTTTACTATTACACCGGGCTCAGAGCAAATTAGATTTACAGTGGATCGTGATGGTTATTTGGATATTTTCAAAAAAATTGGAGGCGTAGTTTTGTCAAATGCTTGTGGTCCATGTATTGGTCAATGGAACCGCCATGGAGCTGAGAACCATGAAAAAAACTCAATTTTGACATCATTTAATCGGAATTTCGCAAAAAGGAATGATGGCAATCCCAATACACACGGTTTTGTTGCTTCACCAGAGATTGTAACTGCAATGACAATAGCAGGGGATCTAATGTTTAATCCACTGAAGGATTCTCTAACAAATAGTGAAGGAGAGAGTGTTTATTTAGATGCTCCGGAAGGGATTGATTCTCCGCCAAAAGGATTTGAAGTCGAAGATATTGGATTTCAACCTCCTTTAGTAAATGGTAAAAATATATCAATAAATATTAATCCAGATTCTGAAAGACTTCAATTGTTAAAACCTTTTCCTCCTTGGAATGGAGAAAATATTTTAGGATTAAAACTATTGTTAAAGGCCAAAGGAAAATGTACAACGGATCATATCTCTATGGCAGGTCCATGGCTAAAATATCGAGGCCATTTGGACAATATCTCAAACAATTGTTTTATTGGAGCTGTCAATGCATTTAATAATAAAACAAATTCAGTTTTGAATCAAATAACCGGAGAATACTCTTCTGTGCCTGCTGTTCAGAGATACTATAAAAGCGCAGATGTATCTACAATTGTAGTTGGCGATGAAAATTATGGAGAGGGATCATCGAGAGAGCATGCTGCTATGGAGCCGAGGTTTTTAGGAGTTAAAGTTATTTTAGTTAAATCATTTGCAAGGATTCATGAAACAAATTTAAAAAAACAGGGAATGTTAGCAATAACTTTCTCAAAAAAGTCGGATTATAATTTAATTCAAGAAAAAGATGTATTTAATTTGATTGATCTCGAACAAATGAGAGAGGGAAAAGATCTCTCAATTATCCTTAAACATTCCGATGGGACTGAGGATAGAATAGTGTGTAATCATAGCTACAATGAGACTCAAATTGATTGGTTTAAAGCGGGCTCTGCATTAAACTTGATAGCAGGGAATTAGCTATGAAGGTACTTATCTCTGATCCGATTACAGATTCAGGACTAAAATTATTAAAAGATGCAAATCTGACTGTAGATTATCTACCAGAGTGGACTGATGAAGAATTGAAATCACATGTCTCTGATGTACACGGATGGATTGTCAGAAGTGGAACTAAGGTAACAGAAGCGCTTATAGACAAAAGTAAAAATCTTCAAATTATCGGTCGGGCTGGGGTCGGAGTTGATAATATAAATATTCCCGTTGCGACACGAAAAGGAATAGTTGTTATAAATACACCTGAAGTTAATACGATTTCAGCTGCTGAGCATACAATAGGGATGATACTGTCATCGGCAAGAAATATTCCTGAGGGTCATTTGGGGATAAAACAAGGGAACTGGAATCGCCATGGATTG
>CAZNQF010000103.1:0-6735 GCA_964575125.1 uncultured bacterium | reverse complement strand
ACTGAGCTAAACGAACAATATATTAGTGCCAAGATATTAGCAGAAAAATTAGACCAGGTGTATACATTATTTTCTGAAAATTTAGCTTTATCAGTAGCAGATTCTCTTGCTGAGGACTCTTCTCTTCCTTTTTTGAAGTCTATGACTGATATGATGACCAAAAATGATATTGTAATAAAAAAGATTAGACCTCGACCTCGTGAAAAAATAGGGAAATATTACAGTTCTCCCTATGAATTGACTATCAAGTGTACATATGAAGATTTAGGAAATTTTCTTACAGAGATGGAGAGATCACCAAGATTGATCACGGTGAATGAATTGTCCATCAAAAATGGTATCGAAAGAATTAAGAACCGAGTGGAAGAAGGTGAACTGATGAAACAGGAAATTGAGCTATTTCTTTCTACCTTAACTCTTATAAAATCAAAAGTGAAAATAATTTCATGAACGATCGTTCTAAAACAGTTTGGGTGATTGTCTCGGTGCTAACTTTTTTATCCGTTTTATTTGCAGGATATAAAATTTATCCAGTTCATAAAAAATGGCAGGGGGCGGTGGAGAGAGCTCAAAATACAAATATCGGTACCGACTCAGAGCTAGAAAATGTGATAAATTTTCTTGAAGACAGACTAAAATATAGGTTGGAATATGAATTTTCTCTTGAGAAAGAACCAATGAGACTCACAAATGTTGTCTATATAACTGATGCAAGTGGAAAGCGAATTAGTGGGAAACGAACATCAAAAATAAAAGTAACTCATGTAATAAATGGAAAGATCAAGCACGCTGGTATTTTTTTTAAAGGTCAAAATTTTAATGTAATAGAGGGTGACTCTGTTGGAAATGGAATAGTCAAAAATATTGGGAAATTTGGAATAACGGTTGATAAAAATGGAGAGGAAAAATTTTATGAGGTAGAATCTCTCTCAATTGATAGTCAACTAAATCAAAAATAATCAGGTGATTTATGAAACAATTTTTAATTAGTATTTTATTATTATTAACAGTTTTAATTGCACAGGATGCAAAGACCATCTCTGCTCAGGAGAAGGTAGATCCTACCTTGGTTTCTGTTCATGCTGAGGATGCATATTTGCCGGGGATTCTATCAATTCTCGCAAAAGAAAGCGGTTATAATATTGTAACGGACCCGAGTGTAAACCAAAAAGATAAGATTTCCATGCATCTGGATAATGTCCCGATTGAACAGGCAATCAATTTGGTTGTCCGTGCGGTAGGGCTAAGCTATGAAATCGTTGGTAATTCTTTTTTAATTGCTGACCCAAAAAAACTTGAGAAAGAGGTGGGCATTACATCTCATGTGATTGATCTGAAATATTCTGATGCTTCAGAAGTAAAGACCATGCTACAGGACTTGACGGAGCAAATACAGGTTGATGTATCAGGGAACAAATTATTGGTGAATGCCTCTCCCAAAAAAATAGCGGAGATTGAAGAGGTCGTACGTAAAATTGATGTACCAGCAATTCAAATTTTATTGGAAACCAGACTCATAGAGGTTTCCATGGACCAAGATGAAAAAATGGGTATAGATTGGTCAAAGTTAGCTAAATACACAACCATTCTCGCTGAGAATGCTTCTCCTCCTTTTGAAGGTGCGGGTAGCCTTGTGCCAGGGATTACTCAGACAGAGGCTGGGGACGGAACTGTGTCGGAACAATTTTCGCCACTCACAAGCAATGAAAAACCAAGCCAAATGTATTTTCAAAGGTTAGGAGCTGGAGATGGTGGTCCCCGTTTTAGTCGACAAATGACCGCGTTTGATATTACACTGGATATGCTGTTAAAAGATAATAAAGCGGATATATTAGCTGATTCAAAGTTAGTAACATTGAATGGAAGGGAGGCCACTATTAAAATGGTTGATATTGTTCCCTATATTCTTAGCTCTGGAGGAGTTGGAGGACAGGTCCAGGTGCAGCGAGAGGAGGTGGGAATAAAACTCACAGTTCTTCCTACGGTCAATACTGATGGAGATATTACCGTTAAAGTTGAGCCGGAGGTTGCATCCATTTTTGAATTTATTGGTCCAAATAGAAATATCCCTCGTGTAAAAAGTAGGTCATCTGCTACTACCATTCGTGTTAGAGATGGTGAAACGATTATTTTAGGTGGGTTAATCAGCAAAGACAAAAAAAATACAGTTTATAGATTCCCCTTGCTTCACAAAATTCCGTGGTTAGGTAAGAAATTTTTCACAAGTACAGATATTGTAGATAGAAAGACAGATTTGATCATTCAAATAACTCCATCTGATGATGTGGATAATATTAGCGGAATAGCAAAAGGAAATGAAATGATAGAAATTGAAAATTCCATTTTTCTAAAAGAAGATGAAGAGCAAATACAAGATGAGATCCCCAAGGAGTAGATCATGAAAAATTTAATAAAACTTCCTTTTATTTTTATTATAATCATTGCTTTGGTCCAACTAAGCTGTGATGATAGAACTCCAGAAGAGGATACGTCTTCAAGCTATACACTGACTATGACAACACAACCGGTAACAGGATCAGGTGAGAATGTAGGTGAGGATTTGCTAGGTGATGTTGTGAATACTCGTGTTTCAGCTACATTGAAAGATAATAATAAAAATGCGGTTGAGGATGCTCTCATATTATTTTCATCTAAAAAATCAGATTCACCCTATGGTTTGTTGGATCCGGAATCTGGTTACACAGATGAATATGGAATTGTCACAGCATTATTTAAAGATCCTGGCGATGTTCCAGCGTATGGTGAGTCAAAAGCAACTTAAAAGTCAATGTATTCAAATAGTGGAGATGTATTTTCTCAATCAATGGTTGATGTATATCCTGACACGATTATATGGCCCTATTCAATTGCTATTTCTTCTGGAGAGAGCCAGATTTTTAAAAATACATCTCCAGATAATTCCACTCTCACTGTGTACGTTTATAATAAACTGAACAATCCGGTAAAATCTGTATACGTAGATTTAGCTACTGATATTGGTTCATTTGGTGATGCGCAACAAAAAGAATACTCAGTTTTAACGGATGAATTGGGAAGAGGAACCATCAAATTTAATCACAATGATGAGCTAGGGATTGCAACCATTACAGCAAATTATTCTCATGGTGCTCTTAATTTAGGATTGAATGATTCAACCCAGGTCTCAATAGGAACCAATTATTCAATATCGCTATCACAGTACCCGATGTCTCAGGATAGCTTACAAAATTGGATTATTGTGGGTGAAGATATTGCGGGTGATAGGGCAACTACAAGATTGGTTGCAACTATCACAGATAATTCAGGTGCTCCTGTTCAGGGGGAGACCATTGTTTTTTCATCTGAAGCTCAGGGCATTATTGTAGGTACGATTACATTTACCTCAAACATAACTAATACTCAGGGACAGGTAATTGCATATTTTAATGATGGTGATAATATTTTTATGGATCTGGGAGAAACTGAAGATTTTGAGGGTGTGATTGCAACTGCTTTCATTGGTAACATAACGGGTACAAGTCAGTCAGCTCAATTTAGTGTGTTTGAAGAAAATGATGTTTGGCCCTATCAATTAAGTCTAAACACCGATGTGGATGAAATTACTCTAGATAACGGTTCAACCTATGCTACGTTAAATGGTAGGGTTTTGAACGGATTATCCCAGCCCGTACATAACGTCATTTTAAAATTTTCATCAAACAGAGGGTTTCTTGAGTCGCAGGTAACCACGAATTCAAATGGAGATTATACTCTTATTTTTCGTGATTTGGGAGAGCAAACTGATGTAGGTCTAGCTACAATCGAAGCAAGTTTTCGGCATCCGGGGTTTGATTCGACGATTGTTGAGATGGAGACCATTTCAATTGTAACAAATTATTCAATGACTTTGACTAAATATCCGGTCTCCTTAAATGAAAGTGGAAATCCAGTTTTGGTTGGAGAAGATGTTTCAGGCGATAAGGCGGTTACAAGAATTGTAGCAACCCTGAACGATCAAGATGGTAATCCTGTGATTGGTCAATTAATTTTGTTTGATGCAATAGGCACAGGTGGAACAATTGTGGGTGAATTTGATGCAGAATCTTATTTTACAGATAGCGAGGGTAAAGCTAAAGCTTACTTTATTGATAATGGTAACTCCTATCAAGACCAACCTGGCACCGAAGAATTTGAAGGAGTTACAGTTAATGTTTTTATTGGTGATTCGACCGGTGAAAGTCAGTCCGTTCAATTCAGTGTGTTCGAAGAAAATGATGTTTGGCCCTATCAGTTAACCCTTAACTCAAGTACAGATGAGATTACACTTGATGATGGTGAAACAACTGCATCCATAACAGGGAAGCTATTGAATGGATTAAATGATTTTGTGGCCAACGTAACGCTTTCATTCTCTTCTAACAAAGGTTATATTATTTCTCAGGGTACAACAAATTCTTCAGGTGATATAAGTTTGGTTTTTAGTGATCAAGGACAACCATCAGATGTAGGATTAGCAACCATAACTGGTAGCTTTACCCATCCGGGATTTGATTCGACAATAACAAAGAATACAGAGGTTGCCATTGTAACTAACTATTCATTGTCATTAGTGAGCTATTCAATTTCACAAATAGGTGGGAGCTCTGTGTTGGTTGGAGAAGATGTTTCTGGAAATAAAGCTCTAACCCGAATTGTTGCAACTGTTACCGATCAAGCAGGAAATTTTATTTCGGGTCAAAATATCCATTTTTCAGCAGAAGTATTAGGTGACCCGGATGTTGGGACATTCGATCTTGAAGTTTACCAATCAAATAATCAGGGCAAAGTTTATGCCTATTTTTCAGATAATGAAATAGCATACCAAGACCAAGCAGGTACAGAAGAATTTGAAGGTGTGATAGTTAACGCGTTTGTTGGTGATTCGACAGGTCAAAGTCAGTCAGTTCAATTTAGTGTGTTTAATGAGTCAGATGTGTGGCCCTATCAGTTAAGCTTAAATACTGATGTGGATGAAATCACATTAGACAATGGGCAAACGGAAGCTGTTATTTCCGGAAGAATTTTGAATTTATTAAATCATGCTGTTGACAACATAACATTATCATTTAGTGCAGATAGAGGATATATTAATTCTCAAGCTATTACAGATTCTAGCGGAGACTATAGTTTAAGCTTTAGAGACTTGGGAGAGTCCTCTGATGTAGGTCTTGCAACAATAACGGGGAGTTTTAATCATCCGGGATTTGATTCAACGATTACGAGTGTGGAGCACATTTCCATCGTAACAAATTATACCGTGTCCCTGGAAAGTTATTCCGTTGCCATGAATGAAAATAGCAATCCGGTTCTTGTGGGTGAAGATGTTTCGGGAGACAATGCAAGGACACAAATTATAGCTACTCTAATAAATTCAACAGATGAACCGGTTGTTGGTCAATCTTTAATTTTTACTGCGGATGTGCTGGGAGATACCAGTGTAGGTAATTTTGAGTCAAATAGTTATACCACTGATGGTGATGGAAAGGTCTATGCATATTTTTTAGATGATGGGTCTATTTATCAGGATCAATCAGGGTCACAGGAATTTGAAGGTGTGACGGTCAATGTATACATTGGGGATGAAACCGGAGAGAATCAATCAATTCAGTTCAGTGTATATGATGAATCAGTTGTATGGCCCTACCAGCTGAACCTGAACACAAGTGTAGATGAGATTACACTGGATAATGGACAAACGGTAGCGACTATCTCAGGAGAATTGCTTAATGGCCTAAATTTTCCGGTTGAGGATGTTACCCTCTATTTTTCATCTGATAAAGGATTTATTGTTCCGGAAATTGTTACTGATTCAACGGGTAATATTTCAACAGAATTTCGTGATCAGGGTAACCAGTCAGATGTGGGAATGGCAAATATATTGTGCAGTTATTCTCATCCCGGATTGTTACCGTTAATTACAGACTCGGTTCAAGTATTTATTACTACAAATTATGATATCATATTATCACAGCTACCAGTTTCAGTTGATGAAAATGAAAACAACTATATTGTGGGAGAGGATGTAGCTGGTGGACAGGCAAATTCTTTATTGGTTGCCACAGTTACAGATACAAGTGGAACAGCGGTTCCCGGAGTATCGGTCAATTTTAATGTTACTGACTTCAATGGAGATAGTGTAGGAACCGTTACATTTCTTAATCAATTATCAGATGGTAATGGAATAGTACAGGCATTATTTATTGATGATGGTGTTGTTCACGTAGATATTCCTGGGTCACCCTCTTTTGAAGGAATAACAGCAAATGTGATTTATGGAGAAGAGGAATATCAGTCGGTCCAATTCAACGTCTATGATCCGAATGATGTATGGCCCTACAGTTTGTTTCTAACAACAGATACGGATATCATTCAGCTTGATGCAGGGCAAACGCAAGCAACTATTGTTGCTAGATTATTAAATGGTTTGTCTGACCCTGTTAAACAATCGCAATTAACATACAATGCTAGCTTGGGATTTATTACTTCATTTGGGGAGACAGATTCCTCAGGTGTTGACACCGTATATTTTCAAGATTTGGGTACCCCGGAGGAAGTTGGGATTTCCAATATTTTAGCATATTATTACCATCCGGGATTTATAGAAACAATTTCTTCCAATTCAATAAATATTTCTATTGAGGACACGACCTTTGAACAGTGTGCCTATGTAACAATTCCTCCCTCGCCGGTAGGAGAAATAATGGTTACAGGGGGTGG